>NZ_FOSJ01000122.1 GCF_900114235.1 Marinilactibacillus piezotolerans
AGAAGCATTTGACTCCTACTCAGACTTGTTGCTTGGGCACGCATATCCAACAGCGTGCTTATCTTAGCCTCCTGCGTCCCTCCATTGTTCAAACAAAGCAGACTGGTACAGGAATCTCTACCTGTTGTCCATCGCCTACGCCTATCGGCCTCAGCTTAGGTCCCGACTAACCCTGGGAGGACGAGCCTTCCCCAGGAAACCTTAGTCATTCGGTGCACGGGATTCTCACCCGTGTTTCGCTACTCATACCGGCATTCTCACTTCTAAGCGCTCCACAAGTCCTCACGATCTTGCTTCAATGCCCTTAGAACGCTCTCCTACCATAGAACCATTGGTTCTATCCGTGGTTTCGGTACCTTGTTTAGCCCCGGTAAATTTTCGGCGCAGGGCCACTCGACTAGTGAGCTATTACGCACTCTTTAAATGATGGCTGCTTCTGAGCCAACATCCTAGTTGTCTGAGCAGCCCCACATCCTTTTCCACTTAACAAGGATTTTGGGACCTTAACCGACGGTCTGGGCTGTTTCCCTTTCCACTACGGATCTTATCACTCGCAGTGTGACTCCCGGATCTACATCAGTGGCATTCGGAGTTTATCAGGATTCGGTAACCCGATAAGGGCCCCTAGTCCAAACAGTCGCTCTACCTCCACGATGCACTATCCGAGGCTAGCCCTAAAGCTATTTCGGAGAGAACCAGCTATCTCCAAGTTCGATTGGAATTTCTCCGCTACCCACACCTCATCCCCGCACTTTTCAACGTACGTGGGTTCGGGCCTCCAGTGCATTTCACTGCACCTTCACCCTGGACATGGGTAGGTCACTTGGTTTCGGGTCGACGACGGCATACTAAACGCCCTATTCAGACTCGCTTTCGCTGCGGCTCCACCTCTTCGGCTTAACCTTGCATGACATCGTCACTCGCCGGTCCATTCTACAAAAGGTACGCCATCACCCGTAAAAGGGCTTTGACTACTTGTAAGCACACGGTTTCAGGTGCTGTTTCACTCCCCTTCCGGGGTTCTTTTCACCTTTCCCTCACGGTACTGGTTCACTATCGGTCACTAGGGAGTATTTAGGCTTGGGAGATGGTCCTCCCGGATTCCGACGGAATTTCTCGTGTTCCGCCGTACTCAGGATACCAGCTAGGTAAGATCAGATGTCGTATACGGGGCTTTCACCCTGTT
>NZ_FOSJ01000121.1 GCF_900114235.1 Marinilactibacillus piezotolerans
ACAGCAACTTTATCTCTTTTGGAGTAAGGTTGTTTTTTTAATTTATAATAGTAATCAACAATATGGTTGGGTGCAGTTTTTTGAGTTTTTAACATATTTCGAATAGTAAAAAATAATATCTTTCTAGCGCGGGCATTCCCACGTTTATTTATTCGGTCTTTCTTTCTCATCGTTCCAGATTGATGAGTGCGTATATCAATTCCAACATAAGCGTTCAACTGATTTGAAGTAGAAAATCGTCTGATATCCCCTAATTCAGAAATAATTAACGCGGCCGTTAGAGGGCCTATCCCAGGAATACTAACTAATACTGAAAATTCATTAAGCTTTTTTGACTGTTCAATCATTTTTTTAGATAATCGTTCTTTTGTATCAAATAACTGTTGTATCTGCTTAATTCTGTATTGAACTTTAGTTACTAAAAAATGATCTTTATCTACTGCTGGATAAGATACATCTGCTAAATGAATTAGTTGATCTGCTTTCAGTAGAGCTTCTTCTTTTGAGATATTTTTTTTAGTGCTTGCGAGAATTATATTTTTTATCCTTGTTTTACTTAACTCTTTAATATATGCAGGATGAGGAAAACGCTCAATAATATTTAATGCATATTTAGATAGGTTACTAGAATACAGCGTCTCTATCTCTGGAAAACACTGTTGGAGAACGGCGTGAAGTTGTACTCTTTGTTTTATTAGATTAGCGTGAACCTCATCATACAAAATAGATACTTCATGTATCTCTGAATAGATTGAGGTCTGATGATTCTTTTTTTCACGATCAAAACGATAATGTGACTGTGCTAATTTATGTGCATCTACTTTATCTGTTTTATTGCCACGCAAACCATCGGTTTGTTTTTTAGCTAATAATGGGTTTAGGATACAATACGAAATCCGCTCAGTCTTAAAAAAAGACTCAATCTGTTTAGAATAAACACCTGTAGCTTCAAAAACTACTTCAGTAGTTTCTTTACAAAGCTGGCTTTTAAGTTGGTTAAACCCTTCTTGATTGTGCTTAATTTCCCATTCTGCAACACACAATTCTTCTTCATAAATAACAACATAACTTTTTCCTTTACTTACATCTAAAGCCATGACTCTCATTTATTTTCGCTCCTTTCTATATTAAATTGAAGTACTCCACTATGCCTTAACGATTCCACTTTCCTATAGACGATCTCAAAGGACCAACATACTTCAAACT
>NZ_FOSJ01000120.1 GCF_900114235.1 Marinilactibacillus piezotolerans
GAGAGACGAATATCAACGTCACTCTGGATATACTCGTAGGGGACGGAGTAATACATGCGTTCGATTTGAATGTGGTAATTAGGTTGAACTTTTGCGCTTCTCCATTCCGACAACTTAAAGCGTGTTTGACGTAAGGGGTGAAGGTAGGACTTCTCTTCTTCGTCAAACGCTTTTTTTCTTGAACCCGGCCGTTTTTGGAATGCTTCTTGATTGAGTTCATTTAGTTTAGTCAAGATTTGCTGATTCAAGTCACGAAGATCAAAACATTGATAGTGACGTAAAGCAGCTATGATTTGTCTGGAAATGAACCCAACAGTTCCTTCAACACTAGCTTTGTCTTTTGGACTCCGAACTCTTCCGGGAACGATAACAGTTTGATAGTAATCTGCTAGTTCACGGTAAGCTTCGTTGAGAATTGGTTCTCCACGCAAAGCTTTAGAGACCCCTGTTTTTAAATTATCAGGAACTAGTGAGTCAGGAACCCCTCCAAAATATTCAAACGCATGAATATGACCTGTTAACCAGTTGGCCGATTTCATATCCAAAAATCCTTCGACATAACTATACTGACTGTAAGGAAAGGTCGCCACAAATACATAGACCGTTAAATTTCCGCCGTTTGAACGATCATTAATAGAGAGCGTTGACCCAGCCCAATCGATCTCTAAAATTTCACCTGGTTTCCTTCGAATAGGCATTGTTGCTTTGTATTTCTTTGCATACTTACCATAATTTTCTGCAAAAGTTCGGTAAGCATAAGGAATTTTACCGCCGTCACGTGCCTGCTGGTCATACTCCATATGGAGTAATTTTAATGTTACGTTTTTCTTTTGTAATTCCTTATGAATCTTTTCCCAGTCAGGTGGAAAGAACCCTTTCTCAATCGCTTGTTTCTCAGGAAAAAGAAATTCTTCAAGCCAGTGATTGTTCATATTATCAGTTAACCGTTCTAACCCGAGCTTCTCAGCCCGTTTAACGATATCTGAAATTGTATTTCTCGAACTTCCTACACTGGTACTAATGGTCCTTTGGGAGACATCAGTGAAATATAATTCAAGAATCTTTCGGTATTGAATCATTAAAAAACCTCCTGTATATAGTGTCATGCCCTTAGGCATGCAATATTATTATACAGAAGGTTTCTTTTATTTAGCTATAGTATTGGAGTGGCTTTTTCGCCCGCAACAGGTGGCTCTATGTTATGCATTCGTTGGCTCTTTTTTCCACATACGTGGCTCTATTCGTCCGCAATATTCATT
>NZ_FOSJ01000119.1 GCF_900114235.1 Marinilactibacillus piezotolerans
AACGCACTATTTTGTAGAAAAATTCCCAATTTTTCCAAGAACGATTAATTTATTCAAGAAACCAGCTTAAATTATAGAGCTATGAATTATTCAGGGATATAGATAAAAAAGAAAGTATAATTAATTCAAAAACTATTTCACAAGATGTTTTAGATTCAATTTCTTTATTTCATACAATACTTACTAAAAATGCAAGTAAATTTCCTTTTGTAAATATTGACTTTATACATACTTCTCGTGGAGATTCTGATCAAATTAATGGGAAGAATAGAACAAATGAAAGTTATTTACAAAAAATAGGTGATCTTGAAGAGATTATCATGTCAAATAGTTTAGGTGGAAAAACTACTTTTAAATATGATTTATTAGGTACAGAAGAGTTAAAAGATCTAGCTCAATATCAAAAATCATATTCAGGTGAACTCAAATTAAATGAGAACCCTATATTTGTAGAGTATGGTGAAGATGGTATTCAAAAAGGATATATTGCAACTGCTTATTTAAAAGATTTTTTTAAATTTTTGGTTGAATACGATGAAGATGGGAATCCAATATTAAAAGAATATTTATTTGAATCGAATATAAGAGATTATCAAAATAGAACAACAGTTAATAATGATATTGAAGCTACTTTAATTGATCCTAAAAAAGAAAATGATTTCTGGTGGTTAAATAATGGGATTACTATATTAGCAGATGAAGGATCGCTTATAGGAAAAACGTTCTCTTTAGACAATATTCAAATTGTTAATGGTCTTCAAACATCACATTCTATATATCATGCACTAAAGAACATGAACTATGATGAAGATAACAGAACTGTTTTTTGTAAAGTAATAATTACGAAAAATGATAAAAGTAGAGATTCAATAATTAAAGCAACTAATTTTCAAAATGCCGTCCCAGCTTCATCATTACGATCAACAAATATTATTCAAAGAGATATAGAAACATTTTTATTTCAAAATGGTCTTTATTATGACAGAAGAAAAAACTTTTATAAGAATAAAGGAAAACCAATCAATAAAATTATTAGTATAAATTATTTAGCTCAAGCGCTGACTTCAGTACTATTGAGTAACCCCTCTAAAGCGAGAACAAATCCAACTGTTTTGACTAAAACAGATGATGATTATAATAAAATATTTAATAATAATACACCTATAGAGGTTTATTATTATATTGCATTACTTAGACCTGAATAATTCATAACTCTGTATTTTAAGTAAATCTCTTAAAAAAATCATTCTCGCTTTATTTATTTTGATAACTTTTGCCCAAAACAATC
>NZ_FOSJ01000114.1 GCF_900114235.1 Marinilactibacillus piezotolerans
TAATGTCTACTGAATAATAAACTATGCTTATTCTGCTGCCTTTTACAACTAATGATTGATATAATAGATGCAAGGGTTTTTATAGGATGTTAAACAAAACCTTGCACTTTTACTGAAATGAGGACAGAAACATGTATAAATCACAACCGTATTCACAAATCGCTTTCGAAGACTTCAACCAACCAATGGGACTAAAAATGAACCCGAAAAATAGATGGATTGAAAAAGCGGAATGGATCCCTTGGGCTGAACTGGAAAAAGGCTATGCCAAGAACTTTCGCAATCAAAAAGGCAATGTCGCCAAACCGCTTCGTATGGCTCTGGGTGCCCTTTTGATTCAAATAGAATACGGTTATTCTGATGAAGAGACTGTCCTTCAGATCCAAGAAAACCCTTATCTTCAATTCTTTATCGGCTTGCCCGGCTATCAAGAGGAAAAACCATTCGACTCTTCGACGATGGTTTATTTTCGCAAACGCTTGGACGCTGTTACACTGACCGAGATCAATGAAAAAATTACTGATTACGCCTTAGCCAAAGACAAAGAAAATCAAGATAACGATAACGACACTGATGACGATACAGATTCGAATGATTCAGGGAATGCCGGAACATTGATCTTAGATGCAACTTGTGCACCTCAAAAAATCAAGTATCCTACGGATACAGAACTGCTCAATGAAGCACGTACGCATGCAGAAAAGATGGTAGACGACATTTGTGAAACCAACGGATTCTCTAAGCCTCGTATGTATCGCAAGAAAGCTAGAAAAGACTATTTGTCAATTGTTCGCCGCAAAAGAAAGTCAGCCAAATGGTTGCGCCCTAAAATACGGAAGCTGCTTGGATATGTGCGCCGAGATATCGATTACATCAAAGGCTATCTCGAGCATGGAATCAAACTGAACGAGAAACAACAAAAAATATTCGAAGTTATTTGTCGTATCTATGACCAGCAGAAGGAAATGTTCGATAAAAAGACGCATTCCGTAAAAGACCGGATTGTCAGCTTTTCTCAACCATGGCTGCGACCTATTGTTCGAGGGAAAGCCAAAGCAAAAGTTGAATTCGGCGCGAAGTTAGATCTGAGTATCGATTCAAATGGGATGGCACGGATTGAAAAGACCAGTTTTGATGCCTACAATGAAGCTTCTGTGTTGGTTCAAGCTGTCCGCCGTTTCTACGATCGAAACGGACGTTATCCTGAGCGGGTTCTTGCCGACAAGATCTATCGAAATCGAGAAAACAGGTCTTACTGCAAAATACGAGGCATTCGCCTAGCCGGACCATCACTTGGTCGTCCAAAGAAAGACCAAACCAGAGACAAAGAAATCGAATATCGCGATAATGCAGATCGTGTAGAAGTTGAGCGCGGCTTCAGTTTACTGAAGCGTTGTTTCGGTATGGAAAATATCCGCACCAAACTCCGCGAAACTACCTTGACTACGATTGCCTTATCCGTCATTGCGATGAATGTAGATAACATTAATCGCAATCGCTTGCGCTCTTTTTTTGGACAACTGAAAAATCGGAAAAAAAGCTGTTTAGTTCTATTGAACTTTTCTCCATTTCAAATTAGCCCAATTGTTCAGTAGGCATTA
>NZ_FOSJ01000113.1 GCF_900114235.1 Marinilactibacillus piezotolerans
CTTCCGCTTTAATATTTTTCTTTATATATTGCCCTACTCAAAGAAGAAATTTATTACGCTTACCTTTGATCGTAAACAAGATACATTGTTTGAGTGCATGAATGATGCCTTTTATCACACCGGTGGTGTTCCAGAAGAAATATGGTTCGATAATATGAAAACTGTCGTCGACCGGTCACGAACTCAATTCTCTCAGGTTCATTTAAACGATCGCTTCTATTCTTTTAGTAAAGATGCAGGGTTCAGAACAATGGTCTGTCGCCCTTTTCGCCCCCAAACAAAAGGCAGCGTAGAAGCTCTCGCTAGAACAATGGACCGGTTACGGGTTTACAATCATGAATTTTATGATTCGACAGATCTCATTCGAATCGTTGACGAACTTTGTGATGAATTAAATTCGGAAGTGTCTCAAGCAACGGACGAGATTCCTGATATACTTTGGAAAATTAATGAAAAAGAGCACCTCCATAAGCTAAAAGATGACTTGTTAAATCCTTATTTTGAAGACTCTATTCGCCGTAAAGTCACAAAGGAAGCAATGGTCATTTTCCGCAAATGTAGGTACTCTGTAGACCCTCGCTATATCGGAAAAGAAGTTGACTTGGATCTTTCCGAAAACGAAGAGCACGTGCACATTTATTATAACGGAGAACAGATTCGTTCGCACCCACTTACCACAAAAAGATTGAACTATAACCAAGAAGATTTGGTTCAGGTACTTAAATCAGATGTCATGAGCCACAAAGAAGAAGATGACATCCAAGAACATATTAAACGAAGTTTAAAGCAATATGATTTACTGGAGGTGCCTTCGAATGAGCAGTAACTATCAAAAGCTCTTAAATAACCTTGAAGCCTTAGATTTAAAACATATGAGAGAATATGTACCAAATTATATCGAAACAGCTAATCGGGATGAGCTTTCCCTAACAGAAGCTCTTCTAGAATTAACTAATCAAGAATTAGACTTTCAAACGAATCAGACTGTGGAACGTGTCATCCAGCGCGCACACTTTCCCAAACGGACATCACTTGAAGAATTTGATTTCAACTTTCAACCAAGCGTTAACAAAAAAGAGATTCTAGACTTGAAACATATGGCTTTTATGGAGAAAAAAGAAAACTTAGTTTTCATTGGAAACCCTGGTGTAGGGAAAACACACCTTGTCATTGCATTAGGCATTGAAGCATGTCATCAAGGCTACCGTACGCTGTTTATCAGTTGTCATGAATTACTTTTACGTCTTCGTTCTGCCTTTGAAAAAGGGACCGTCGATCGTGTTCTGAAACGATATGCCAAATATGATCTTTTGATCATTGATGAAATAGGTTATTTACCAATTCAAAAAGTTGAAGCTAACCTTTTCTTTCAACTATTAACGATGCGTTACGAAAAAAAATCAACAATGATTACGACAAATATTATCTTATCTCGATGGGGGGAGCTATTTCAGAATTCTGAAATAGCCGCCGCCATTCTTGATCGCTTGGTTCACCATGTTAAAGTCTTCAAGATTACTGGAAAATCATATCGTATGAAAGGGAAAATATAAATGGACTTCTAAATTAGACTGTCAAAAACCTACATTTTTATTCTGTCATAAACCTACATTTTTATACTGTCCTTGACA
>NZ_FOSJ01000112.1 GCF_900114235.1 Marinilactibacillus piezotolerans
TCAAAACTAAACAAAGTAAAATACCTGTGCAAGGTTCCGTTTGCCCTTAAGGCAATATCCTTAGAAAGGAGGTGATCCAGCCGCACCTTCCGATACGGCTACCTTGTTACGACTTCACCCCAATCATCCATCCCACCTTCGGCGGCTGGCTCCCAAAAGGGTTACCCTACCGACTTCGGGTGTTACAGACTCTCGTGGTGTGACGGGCGGTGTGTACAAGACCCGGGAACGTATTCACCGCGGCGTTCTGATCCGCGATTACTAGCGATTCCAGCTTCATGCAGGCGAGTTGCAGCCTGCAATCCGAACTGAGAATGGCTTTAGGAGATTAGCTAAACCTCGCGGTCTCGCAACTCGTTGTACCATCCATTGTAGCACGTGTGTAGCCCAGGTCATAAGGGGCATGATGATTTGACGTCATCCCCGCCTTCCTCCGGTTTATCACCGGCAGTCTCGCTAGAGTGCCCAACTGAATGCTGGCAACTAACAATAGGGGTTGCGCTCGTTACGGGACTTAACCCAACATCTCACGACACGAGCTGACGACAACCATGCACCACCTGTCACTCTGTCCCCGAAGGGAAAGCTCTATCTCTAGAGTGTTCAGAGGATGTCAAGACCTGGTAAGGTTCTTCGCGTTGCTTCGAATTAAACCACATGCTCCACCGCTTGTGCGGGTCCCCGTCAATTCCTTTGAGTTTCAGCCTTGCGGCCGTACTCCCCAGGCGGAGTGCTTAATGCGTTAGCTCCAGCACTGAAGGGCGGAAACCCTCCAACACTTAGCACTCATCGTTTACGGCGTGGACTACCAGGGTATCTAATCCTGTTCGCTCCCCACGCTTTCGAGCCTCAGCGTCAATTACAGACCAGAAAGTCGCCTTCGCCACTGGTGTTCCTCCATATATCTACGCATTTCACCGCTACACATGGAATTCCACTTTCCTCTTCTGCATTCAAGTCTTCCAGTTTCCAATGACCCTCCACGGTTGAGCCGTGGGCTTTCACATCAGACTTAAAAGACCGCCTGCGCTCGCTTTACGCCCAATAAATCCGGACAACGCTTGTCACCTACGTATTACCGCGGCTGCTGGCACGTAGTTAGCCGTGACTTTCTGGTTAGATACCGTCAAGGCCGGGGCAGTTACTACCCGACTTGTTCTTCTCTAACAACAGAGCTTTACGATCCGAAGACCTTCTTCACTCACGCGGTATTGCTCCATCAGGTTTTCACCCATTGTGGAAGATTCCCTACTGCTGCCTCCCGTAGGAGTCTGGGCCGTGTCTCAGTCCCAGTGTGGCCGATCACCCTCTCAGGTCGGCTACGTATCACAGCCTTGGTGAGCCATTACCTCACCAACTAGCTAATACGCCGCGGGTCCATCCATAAGCGGCAGCCGAAGCCACCTTTCATCTAAGAGACAGGCGTCTCAAAGACCTATGCGGTATTAGCATCCGTTTCCGAATGTTATCCCCCTCTTATGGGCAGGTTACCCACGTGTTACTCACCCGTTCGCCACTAATCCATTCTCTGCAAGCAGAGAATTTCATCGTTCGACTTGCATGTATTAGGCATACCGCCAGCGTTCGTCCTGAGCCAGGATCAAACTCTCGTTTTAAGTTTGAAAAGCTCATT
>NZ_FOSJ01000110.1 GCF_900114235.1 Marinilactibacillus piezotolerans
TGAACTGCTCCCTGTCAAGTAGACAGGTAAATAAACAAAATATTTGTGCCATGTATGATACTTTTCATCCATGGCTTTTTTTATGCCGGAATGCTTAAGCCCATTTTTAACGTCACCCGTTGGGTGTTATAAAACCCAATATATTGTTTAATATCATTCTCTAATTCTTCAAAGCTCACATAAGTGTTCAGCCGATACATTTCTTCTTTAATAATTCCCCAAAAGTTCTCCATTGGACCGTTATCAATGCATTTCCCCACACGAGACATACTGTGGGTGAGTTGATGTTTCTTCACAAAATTATTAAAGTCGTATGACGTGTATTGATATCCCCGATCGCTATGAATAAGCGTTTGGGTTGGTATAATCTTGTCTTCAATTTGGCGAACTGTATCACGAACTAAGGCATTATCATTACGCTTCGATAGTTTAAAGGCTACGATCTTATTTTCGCCATAATCCAATATGGCACTAAGATAAGCTTTGGCGTTCTCTCCATACTTAAATTCAGTCACATCGGTTAATAAGACTTCCATCGATTGATAGTCCTTTCGGAATTCTCTATTGAGGACATTATCGGCGATATGTGCAGGATTGTGGGGCTTGTAACGATATCGTTTCCGACGGATAACAGCTTTCAAGTTCAGTAATTTCATCAAACGATAGACACACTTATGGTTTACTTTAGCGTTCATGAAGTGGTTCAGATAGATAGTTATTCGACGATAGCCATAAATACCTTTATGCTTTTCATAGACTTGAAGGATTAATTCAACAAGCTTTCGAAGCCGTTTTTCCGACGCAGTCGGCTTGCGTTTCAACCACTTATAATAACCCGCTCTGCTCACACCCAAAGCATCACAGAGATGGATTACTTTGTATCCTTCTTTTTGTAGTTTCTTGATCGTTTGGTATTCCGCTTCATACCTCGTTTGCGTGACATCAACTCTCTTTCCACTTCTTCTAACTTTTTTAACGCTACGTTCTCCGTTTCTAGATACTCATTTCGTGCTCTTAAAGCTGCATTTTCAGCCCGGATTCTTTCTTCTTCCGTTTGAACAGAGTTTGGTTTGCCGCGACCTCGTCCATCTACTAGTCCGTCAGGACCATGCTTCTTATATTTTTGAACCCATGAATACACGCTATTGTAGGATACCTGATACTTCTCAGCAGTTTTTTTATAAGATAAACTATTAGCTAGGCAGTCTTGGACTATTTTGATTTTTTCTTCTTGTGTTGATTTTTTATCTGTCATCGTATACACCTCGGATTTTGGAGAATAGCTCCTCATTTCTTCCCCTTTAGTATACTTGTTTATCCAGCTCCTGACAGTATCAACTTTTGGGATATTATATTTAACAGCTAGCTGACCTATAGGTAATCTATCTTCTAAATATTCTTTCACGACTAAGTCCTTAAATTCTTTGCTATATTTATTGTACTTAGATTTAACTTGAATCCCACTAATTCCATGCTCTTGGTATCTTAAGACTTTATCCCAAAAGGACGTCCAATTAATTAATAAACCATAGGCTTCTTTTAATTCTTTGAAACTGATTCCTTCATTCAGATACATCAAAATATATCTTTCGATTTCTTCAGTTGTATGTTTACTGTTTGAACGCATAAAAATCCCCCTAAAGTAATTTTACTTTTTTAAGTGTCTACTTTAGGGGGAGCATATCA
>NZ_FOSJ01000109.1 GCF_900114235.1 Marinilactibacillus piezotolerans
AATAAGTATGTAGTTAAGAATTGTTCTTAACTTAGTTGATGGATTAACTGTTTGAAAGAATGGAGCTTTCTCCCCCATGGGGGAGAAAAATTTCAAAAAGTCGCTTTTGATGATCCATTCACTTTAGTTCTTTGATAATTAAATATCTTGGTTATCGCTTGGTCATTCCGTGCTGTTTCTGTGTAAAATAGAACTAGATGGAAGATGGTTCTAAATGGGATGAAGCTTTCCCCTCCTTGTAGTTCGACTACTCATTAAGCATGCTTCCCGTCACAATGTTGAGACTATTTACTCATAAGCTGTATGGCTTGGTTCTTGTGTCCGTTGGTCTTAGGAAACCTTCGGTCTTGGCAGCTACACAAGAAACGAGTTAAATACTTATGCTCGAGGTTAAGGCACGCATTGTGTTACAGGGATAGCCCGGAGTGACCAAGCTTACCTTCCAAATTTATAACGAAAGGGGGAACCCTTCCATGAAATTATTTGTCGGTTTAGACGTAAGTAAAGCGAAGCTTGATGCTTGTTTTCTCTTACGTGAAGATGATACCAATACGATTCTTTGGCAAGAGACAGTAGCGAATAGTGAGTCAGGCGCCACAATGATTAAAGATAAAATCCTTCGCTTTCACGAGGAGTTGGATTTTGACAAAATACTTGTAGGTATGGAAGCGACGGGTCAATACAGTATGCACCCGTCCCTATTCTTCTCAAATGATCCAGAGTTGAAACTGATTAACGTTGAAACCATTGTAGAAAACCCGCGGGTTATTCATCGTTTTTCTAAAGTCTGGACAGAAGAAAAGAATGATAAATTAGACGCCCAAATCATTGCAGAGTTTTTGACAACTGGAAAGCATACGAAATCTCAACCACGAGAAGAAAAATTCGTTGCTCTTCTACGTTTTACTCGTACACGCTATCAGTTGATTCGACAGATGACCGAAGCCCAGCAGCACTACGTGGAAAATCTTTATTACAAGTGCAACACTCTTTCGAGTGACTTAAAAGCTGAAAATATAAGCACGTCTGTGTTTAGTTCAACGATGATTCAATTAATGAATGGCGACATTTCAATGGCTGAGATTCGGACAATGAATAGCGTTGAGCTAGCTGCTTTACTTCAAAAGTTTGGACGAGGACGCTTTAAAGATCCTGTCAAATTAGCTAAAGTCATTAGAAAATCTGTCTCAGACTCTTATCGCTTAGGCAAATTAGCACAAGACAGTATTGATATCAATCTAGGTGTTCAAATGCGTGTTATACGTGGATTTGAACAAGAAATAAAAATCATTGATAAAGCCATTGAGAATATTATGGAAACCATCGATAGCGCCAAAACATTGTTAAGCATTCCAGGAATTGGACCTGTTTATGCCGCAGGCATTATCGCTGAAGTTGGTCAAATTGACCGATTTAACCATGAAGCTCAACTGGCAAAATACGCTGGTCTTTATTGGCCAAAACATCAATCTGGTAACTATCAAAAAGAAAAGACACCGATGTCTAAGTCAGGAAACCGTTATTTACGTTATTACTTAGTTCAAGCTGCCAACTCTGTAAGACGATATATTCCTGAGTATGAAGCCTATTACCAGAAAAAATATAAAGAAGTACCGAAAACACAACACAAACGAGCCCTCGTCTTAACTGCACGAAAATTAGTGCGTCTGGTGTTTGCACTCCTAAGCGATCACCAACTCTATATCGCAAGATCGGAGGCGATGGAGTCTTAAGAGAAACTATTTCTTAAGGACGACTATCCGAAGACATAAACCGAACGTATTTTCGAATGCGTGGCGGTTTAGTTCAGTGCACCCTTTTTTATGAAATTAGGTTGTCATTTTAATCTATTCTCTTGACTTAACACCATAATGCTT
>NZ_FOSJ01000108.1 GCF_900114235.1 Marinilactibacillus piezotolerans
TCTCGAGTTTGACACTTAATTAAAACAAAAACTCTCTAACCCCTTATTTTTCAGGGATTTAGAGAGTTTTTTTGCTTTTGAAAAAGTGAGTACTATTTTGCTTTTCTGGATAGCTTTAAATTATTTTTCATTTTTTTAATGGTATTGATTTCATAATCCGTTCGAAATCCAAATATCTCATGTAATTGATCTGTTAAATGTGTTCGTTCATAGAGCGGTATGTAGCCATCTCCCGATGTTTTCATCACATTCATTTCCCTTAAAGTTTTAATGATTTTTTGACAAGAAAAATTGTTATCCAGCTTTTGTTCTAAAATACGATAAATCAATAAAGAGAGAAAACAGGTTAAGAAATGGGCTTCAACCCTATCATCGTTTCTTACGTAGATTGGTCGCGATTTCAACTCTGTTTTCATAATTCTGAAGCTCTCTTCTATTTCCCAGCGCTGTTGATTCACACGAATCAACTCTAAAGGATCCGATGTCAGATTCGTACAAATACCGTAGAATCCATCATATTGTGCTTCCTTCTCTATAACGGACTCATCAAGCGTTACATGCATATTTTCGGCTATTTCTCCGTCTGTTGTTGCGTGTTTAACTGTAACGAATCGTAATGGATCATTGGCACGTTTCTTTTTTAATGATGAAGGATTTTCAACTTTCTTCAATGCGCGTTCTATTTGGCGCTTCCGAATAGTTTCTTGATAATGCTTATACTTCGGTGAGAATGTTACAAGTAGGCGTTGTTCTAAATCATTTTCCTTAATCCATCTTTCTTTGTAATAGGTTTCTTTGTTGTTTTCAATATTTTTAATACTTGTTAAATTAATGGGTTTATCACTTGCTTTTGTTCGCCATCCAGAAGGGTCTAGTGCCCATTCTTTGAGGTGCTTTTTTAATTTTTTGATGGATTGTGTGGTGATAAATCCGCGACTACCTAATGTATTGTAAATGCGATTATTTTTAGAAGATAAGCCTGCGTCTGTACAGACAACGATCTCAGACAACTCAAAATCCTTCAGGATTTTCTTTTCTAACGGTTTAAGAGATGTTTGTTCATTTTCATTCCCACCAAATATTGAAAAAGCAAGGGGAAGGCCGGAAGCATCCATAAATAAGCCCATTTGAACAATAGGATTTGGGCGATGTTCTTTTGACACTCCATACCTTTTCAAGCCTTCTTCCTGTTCCATTTCAAAATAGAAATTTGTGCAGTCGTAATACAAGATTTTCTTGTGTCGTTGAACTAATTTCAAACTGTTTTTGTAGACAGCAGATTGAATATTATCTGATTCTTTCTTAAGTATATCTAAAGCCCGGTACATTTGATGTGGCTCACATTGAATACCTTCGAGTAATTGTTTTGCTTGTTCGAACGAACTCCGCTTGGAGTTCGGGTGTAAAATGCGCATATAGATTAATTTAGATAATATTTCGTTTAAGTCATACTCGAATTTATATTTAGATTGAATATCTTGCGTAATTTTAGAGAGGCCAAGTTGATAATAAAGCGACTGTAAAAAGAGATAACCAACGTTGAATGAACGCTGTTCATCAGCGTCGATAAGTTTCTCTGCATTAAATTTTATGATGCTAGGTTCTCGTTGACTCTTTTGTTCTTCTGTTAGTTTCTTGGCGTATTGACGTGCCCATTCCTCAGGATCAACACCTGGGTGTTTTTTACGAATTTCTTGTTCATTTCCCAAGGCTTCTATAACGCGCGTGGTTGATTTGCCGTTAATATCTCGAACATTTTCAATGACAGAATAGGAAATGGAATTTTTAGAAACACTCTTTTTTATACGCATAATCAACGCCTCGATTCAGTATTAGTTACTCTTATTATAACATAGTACTAAATAGTACTCAATATTTAAAGTAGAAATTTGACAAAAAAATAAGCCATATCAAGGCTTAAGAGTGTTTTTAGAGAAATGAAGTGTCAAACTCCCA
>NZ_FOSJ01000107.1 GCF_900114235.1 Marinilactibacillus piezotolerans
AGCATTCCGGCATAAAAAAAGCCATGGATGAAAAGTATCATACATGGCACAAATATTTTGTTTATTTACCTGTCTACTTGACAGGGAGCAGTTCAAAAATTGATCCATCAACACCAAATATTATAGAGCCATTTTTGTCTAATAGGCCCAGTTTTATTAGACTTTTATGTGGATTTTGTCTGATAGGACCAGCTTTATTAGACTTTTTATGCGGATTTTGTCTGATAGAACCAGCTTTATTAGACTTTTTATGTGATTTTTGTCTGATAGCGCCAGTTCCACTAGATATTTTTGTGAATATTATCTATTATTTCAATGTAGACTATGTCATTTTTATTATGAATATAGAAACGAGAAAATAATATTAAAAGTATATTTTAATGAACAAAAATAGGAGATTAGAAAGCCTTATGTGTTTCAAATAACATTTACAAAGTTGATTAAGTGGTTCTTGCGCTACGTATTGTTTGGTCTTATTATCAGATTTTTATTTTGTCATAAATACCGCGAGATCTATCCAAAAAGTTTGGAGGGGAAAATTTCTACAAATATAGAGTAGTATGTTGTTGTGTAATTTAGTCTAGTATGTTAATGTTATCACATAAAAATAATAGGTGGTGCAATTAATGAAACAATCAATGAAAGATAAAGTTGCTGTAGTTGTAGGTGCAGGTGGTGGATCGGGTAGAATAACTGCTTTAGAGTTTGGTCGCCAAGGCGCTATGGTTGTAGTAGCAGATATGGATGAGGAGAAAGCCAAATCTTGTGCTGAAGAAATCAAGAAAAATGGAGGTAACGCTGTATCTTTTGCTTGTAATGTTAGAAATGAAGATGAAGTAAAAGCGCTTATGGATTATGCAGTGGATACTTATGGAAGAATTGATGTAGGGATTAATATTGTAGGTACGAATACAGATTTTACTGATATTACAGAAGTATCTAGCGAGAACTTCGACCTTATGTATGAAATTAATCAACGTGGGATGTATTATTGTATGAAGTATGAACTACTTGCTATGAAGAAAAATGGTAAGGGTTCAATTGTTAATATGGGCTCTGTTGGAAGTCTAGTTGGACAGAGAAAACAAGGTGCTTATAATGCGACTAAATTCGCCGTCGCAGGAATGACAAAGAGTGCGGCTCTTGATTTTGCACAAGATAACATAAGAATTAATTGTGTTTGTCCTGGTCCAATGATGTCTGATGGTATGAAGGCTGCTCTAGAAAAAGATCCAAATTTTGCAGATCAATATCTTGTTGATGTACCAACTGGAAGATTTGTGGAGCAACAAGAAGTTGCCAATGCTTTTATATTTTTAGCCTCAGATCTTGCAAGTGGAATAACAGGTGTTGCATTACCAGTTGATGGCGGAATGGCAGCAGATTAAGTTTAAAAAATATAAATAATTTTAATTAACAAGAAATCCAAAGGCAATGGCTTTTGGTATGCTCCCTTCAAAGTAGACACTGAAAAAAACAAACTACTTTGAAGGGGGCTATTTTTATGGCTAGAAAATATACTGAACCAGAATTATTACAATTTATAGAGTTCTACTTAGATGGAATTTCTCATCAAACACTCGTTGAGAAATATAACCTTAAATTATCTCGTACATCTTTTATGAGCTATGTTAAGAAGTACCAACTCCATGGAGTGAAAGGTATTGAATATCAAAAGAATAACCGTAGGTATACCAAAGAATTTAAATTACAGGTAGTAACAGAACATCTGGAATATGGATATGGGGCTAATTACTTAGCGAATAAATACAATATTCCAGCAAAAAGCACTGTAAATGCCTGGATAAACCGTTATACTGAAGGAAAGGAGAACAACACATATTCTTCAAAATCCGAGGTGTATAACATTATGGGCGTCAAAAAATCATATGAAGAAAAGATACAAATTGTAGAAGATTATATTGAGAACCACTAGTGTTGCATAAAACTTAGAATAAATGATTTTTATACATTGTTACTTTAATCACAAGTAGTTTTCATTAAAATTTCCAAAAAAGTCAATTG
>NZ_FOSJ01000105.1 GCF_900114235.1 Marinilactibacillus piezotolerans
GTTCAGGAGGAGACCCCCTCAAAGTATATGTATTTATTGCGACCTTTCCCTATAGTCAATATAGCTACGTAGAGGGCTTTTTAGATATGACCTCTGAAAGCTGGTTGACGGCCCATATCCATGCTTTTGAGTATTTTCAAGGTGTTCCAGAAGCAATCGTCCCAGATAATCTCAAAACCGGTGTTACGAAAGCTCAAGGAAGCGAGCCGGTTTTAAATGAAGCCTACCGTGAACTAGCGGACTACTACCATACGGTCATTGTCCCTGGTCGTGTCCGTAAACCGAAAGATAAGGCAAGTGTAGAAGGAACCGTCGGGTTCATATCTAGGCAAGTTATTGCATCTTTGAGGAATGTTCAATGTTTTGATCTGTTTGATTTAAATAGAAAGATTTGGCGTATGTTAGAAAAGATCAATGCAGAAGATTTTCAAAAAAGACCGGGATCACGTTTAAAAGTGTATAACGAAGAAGAGAAGCCACACCTTCGTCCTCTTCGTTCCACACGCTTCAAATTATCAGAATGGAGATCTGCGAAAGTTCAACCAAACTACCACATTCAAGTTGATCGCATGTATTACTCCGTTCCCTATGAGTACATCCAAAGTGACGTCGAGATTCGTCTTTCTAAGGACTTAATTGAAGTATACTTCAAAGATAGTCGCATTGCATCCCATAAACGGTTGAGAGGAATCGTTGGACAGTATTCGACGCTTACCGATCATATGCCAGACAACCATCGCTTATTTAGGGAACACACACCTAAAAACAGTCGAGAATGGGCAGAAACGATTGGGAAAAACATGCTCAAATTTATTGAGACGTTATTAAACAACAGCCCAGAAAAGAAAGCACTCAATCAAATCATGAGTATAAGAAGCTTATCTCGAAAATATTCTAAGAAAGAGTTGGAATTGGCTGCACAAAACATACTGATTGCCTCATCTAACCCAACGGTCACAGTCTATAAAACCATATTAAATCGAAATAGAAAAAGAGAGAAAGCGAAAGAACAAGGGAGATTAACAGAGACAAAAACCAATCAATCCCATGGATTTATCCGTGGTGCAGACTACTTTGGAGGGAAAAACAAATGATCAATGAAGAATCAGTACGTAAATTAACAGAAATGAAAATGGGCGCAATGGCAGATGCATACAGAGATCAAATGAGTAACACCGATTTTCTAGATATGCCGTTTGAAGACCGATTCAACTTACTAGTTGATCAGGAGTACGCTCGAAGAAAGTCCAATAAATTAAACCGATTAATCAAACAAGCAAAATTCAGTGATCCAAATGCAGCTGTAGAAGATATCGAATATCATGCCGATCGGCATCTTGATAAACAGCTGCTACTTGAATTAGCTTCTGGTAATTATATTCAAAACCATTTAAATATCATCATTATGGGCGCATCTGGGAACGGGAAAACATGGCTCTCTAACGCTTTAGGTGTTCAGGCTTGTCGTCAACACCACAAGGTAAAATATGTTCGCCTTCCAGAATTGCTGGACGAATTTATGGTGGCCAAAAATGAAGCCGATGGAAGTTTCCGGAAATTACTCAATAGATATAAAAGAGTTGAGCTACTCATTATTGATGAGTGGTTACTGACTACTCTTCCGGCTGAACATGTCTATACTTTATTTGAGATCATTGAAGCTCGATTGAAGACAACCTCTACGATTTTTTGTTCTCAAACTGCCCCTGAAGGATGGTATGAGAAATTAGGCGATGCACTTGTGGCAGACGCTATCCTTGACCGCATTGTTCATGATTCCTATAAAGTTTTGTTAGATGGAGAAATCTCAATGCGCGAGCGACATGGTTTGGGGGCATTCAAATGATCTCAGAAGATGTAGAGATACGAATTGCTTTACATTATTTTCATCGCTACCTTCCTTCTGAAGT
Organism: Marinilactibacillus piezotolerans; assembly: GCF_900114235.1. Classification (GTDB taxonomy): domain Bacteria; phylum Bacillota; class Bacilli; order Lactobacillales; family Carnobacteriaceae_A; genus Marinilactibacillus; species Marinilactibacillus piezotolerans. Next base: position 1,911 of record NZ_FOSJ01000105.1, read on the forward strand.
GATGGAAGAATTAGAATTTCTTTTACTTCCCTATTACTTAGGCGAGGAAGAGCCATCGGCAGATGATATGGTTAAATTAGCTATCGCATGTATGGACGAAGCACTAGAAGAATAAGCTTGAACGAGCTGCTTGTAGTCTATGACTATGAGCGGCTCTTTCTTCTGCACTCAGTGGCTCAGTTCTCCGCAATCACTGGCTCTAAACTCCGCACAGCTGGCTCTATTTCTTCGCAATACTCA
>NZ_FOSJ01000102.1 GCF_900114235.1 Marinilactibacillus piezotolerans
TCATCTTCTGATAAATCATCTAGTAGCCATTCATCAATAACTAGCAGGCTATAATTTGAGAATTTTGTGATGAGGTTGGTTACACCTTTAGGTTTAAGTGTCGCTTCGTCTCGCTCTATTAATAAGTCAGGCAAACGAATATAGCGTGTTCGAATTTCTCGTTTACACGCTTCTCGTCCTAAAGCGCAGGCTAAATAGGTCTTTCCTGACCCAGTGAAGCCCTGAAAAATAATGTTTCTTCGGTGATTGATATAGCTGCAGGTGGCTAATTCATTAAGTGTCTGACGATCAATATCTCGTTTGTCATAATGAATAGCAGAAACAGTTGCGTTTTGAATACGAAATTTGGATCGTTTAATTAATCCATTCACCCGTTTATTGTATTTCTCTTGATATAGATGGTCAGTACCCAGTTGAAGTCGTTCATCAAAAGACAGTTGTCGTGTATCATTGTCCATCTCTTGAATTTCTAAAGCGTCTACTAATTCACTTAAATCCATTTGACGTAATTTTCTAATCGTTTCGTTATCAATCATTCTTATCGCCTCCATAATAGTCTGATCCTCTCACGAATCCCATGGATTCTTTATAGTTGGTCTCTGCATGTTCAATCGCTTCATTATTAACAGGATTCGTTAATATTGCCTTTAGTTGACGGTATCTTGGGGAATGGACACGTTCTAAAGCTATTTGACAAGCCTTCTCTAAAGAAGCATTTGAATACTTCTTCGATAAATTGAGAACAGATAAGCACGATTGATATCCTTGTTCTTTGAGTGGTAGGTTTTCAAAGATACGCTGAATCACTTTATGGGTGAAAGGTCCAATTTTTTGTGCCCAATTTAATAGTCGTTGGTCATTCCATTCGAGTTGATTAAATTGATCTGGTAGATGTTCTGGCAAGGTTGAAAAGTTATATTCTTTATATGATGGGAATCGTTTGTGAGTCGCAATTCGTTCATTTTGATAATAAATTTCAAGAAAGTTATCTGTTACTTTTAAATCAACGCTCTTTTTGACATATTGATAGGGACAAGAGTAATTATTCTTTTGATACGTAATATGACAATCCAGTTTTACTTTTCTTCCGTAAACCCATTCTGATATTTCGTATGGAACAGAAGGCAAGGCACGCAAAAATTCCTGTTCTGACTCTTTAAAAACAAGCGAACGACTGCCTTCACGCTTTTGAAATTCTTTATTATTATAAATTTCCAATTTCTCACGAACAGCTAATTTTAGTTCTCCCATTGTTGTATATATTTCATTTCTTAATGAAGCAATAACTGCCGTTGCAATTTTACCAACCGCTCCTTCAACCGCTGCTTTCTGTTTAGGTTTTCTTACCTGAGCAGGCATAATGGCCATAACATAATGGTTTGCGAGAGCTTCATATTGTTCGTTTAAAACGATGTCACCCTCTTTGGGGTGAGTTATTACACCGGTCTTCAAATTGTCGCATATTAAACGAATTGTGGTACCGTCAAAATAGGTGAACATATTTATATGGCAACGTAGCCAGGTATCACTTTTCATATCAAGCGTTGGTTCCACATAAGTGTATTGACTATAAGGAAGAGCTCCTACAAACAGATAGACAGTGGTTATTTCACCTGTGTCTGGATTTAATAAACTCATGGTTGAACCACTCCAGTCAACTTGAATTGAGACGCCAGGTTTATGTTTCAAATGATTCGTTAAGCGATATTGATCAATGTGCTTTTGATAATCTTCGCAAAACTTAGTATATCCAACTGCAATACCGTGGGTATTCTTACACTTATCCACGTACTCTTGCCATAAGAGCTTAAGGGTCACACCTACACCTTGAAGTTCCTTATGGACTTTTTCGTAGTCAGGAAGTGTGTATAAAACTTCTGACTGATGTCGTTCAGGGAAGAATTTTCGATACACCTCATTTTCAGATAGCTCTTTTATATCTTCGTAGGAGAGATTAAATCGATCTGCTCGTTGGAAGACATCACTAACTGAACTACGTCCTACTTTCTGTGTTTTAGCAATCATGTTTCGAGAAAAACCTTGATCTCGATACTGCATCACTAACTTCACTGGAATCTTTCTGGCCATAAAAATAGCCTCCTTCATGTATTTTTTAGAAGTTTTACCTTCTAAAATTACTATACATAAAAGAGACTAGTAAGTGGACTTGATGTGCGAATTGATTGCCTTGAAGTGCAAATTCGAGCAGATAACAGAGGAGGACTTGATTCGTGAATTGGTGGACTCGGATTGGATATTGATGGACCTGTGAGCGCGAAATAATCA
>NZ_FOSJ01000100.1 GCF_900114235.1 Marinilactibacillus piezotolerans
AACTCAACTTACGCCCAAGGAAGTGTTTAAACTGGAAAACGCCCTATGAAGTATTTTTTGGTGTAGCGTTGCACTTAATTTGACAATTCAAGATACAATTATGCCCATTTCGAGCCATTTCGATGGTTCATGTTCCCAGTAGTAACTAACTGTCCCTATAATTCGCTCATTAACTTCGATAATTTTCATTTGATTACTATCGATCCACTTATCTTTTTCATCTAGAAATTCATTAAAAGATTTTGTGTGGTGTTCATAGTACGGCGCATCCCATAGCTTCCATTCGGGGTTTTCTTCTTTATAGATAAGCGTCCACAATATTTTTAAATCTGTTTCTTTTATGTTTCTAATTACTATTTCTTGATCTCTTAATATGTTCAAATTTTCAGTCCTTCGGGTACTTTATATAGTTCTATCAGAAAAAATTTTATTTATACTAGCTTATACAATTTTTCTTTTTTAAAATTCCATATCCATAAATGATTTTTTTATTATACATATTTCTGTATATACAAAATTAATTATGGTTCACAATCATTTTTATATCAATCAAAAATTTAGAAAACGTGTACCAGACACAAACAATAGCCAGCACACGTCTTTATTATTCACATATTTTTATCTCCATGATTGATACATTCGTTCCACCATACTAGTAATGCGTTTCCCAACTTCAGCATAAGTTTCAGTCGGTAAGTTAGCTAATGATACTCTTACTGTCCATTTGCTTGAACCAAACGCTTCAGACTTTAACAGCATCAATTGCTCTTCTTCTACTAATCGAGCTACTAGGTCAGTCATTGTCCAATGACTTTCAACATACTCGACAAATTCTGTTTCATATTTTTGTTTCAGCCACCATTCGAAGTCAATTTCACAATAATATGCTGTATTTAATTCTTTAAGCGGCATGGTCATCCCGAGTGATGCATAAAGGAGTTTCCCTCGTTCCTGACAAATATTGATAACTTCTCTTTTATAGATGTTTTCTCTATCCAACAAAGCATAAAGACTGAATAAGGTCATCATTACTTGCTGCGGAGATGAAAGCCCGGCGGCATGATTCAGCGCAACCGAACGACTATCAGCTACTAGACGATCAATGAATTTTATATCTTCCGGCTCTGAAGTCAATGTTTCGTATCTATGGTTCAACTGCGCTTTTTTATATCCAGGTAATGCTTTTAATCTTTTATCAAACACGTTTTCTTTTGCAACTGCAATTGTCCCAATTCTCCATCCTGTCGCACCAAAATATTTAGAATAAGAATAGATACAAGCAGTATTATAGGGCAGCACGGTAAATAAAGAAGTAAACTGATTTAAAAATGTTCCATATACATCATCAGATAGAATCATCAATTCAGGATTATCTCGCTTTACAATGTCCTCCAGCTGTGAAATTGAGTCCCCGTAAATTGCATTTGCTGTAGGATTACTTGGATTTACAACAAATACTGCTTTGATACTAGGATTGCGTAAGCGATCCAATTCTTTTTTAGAAAATTGATAACTAGTATGTCCGTTAATATCCATTAATTCAGAACAAATATATTCCACATTAAATCCATATTCCGGCAACTCAGGGATTTCCATATACGGTGCAAATGTAGGGATTAACAGTGCAATAGTATCTCCCTTTTCCAATAAAGCATTATTGAAGAGTGAATTAAAAGTATACACAATCCCCGCTGTGCCACCTTCTACTGCAAAAACATCAAAAGGCGAACTCTTAGCATCAAACAATTCATGGTGCAAGTACTGTTTGATCGGCTCTTGACAAGATTTCAAAACTCTTTCCGGATGAGGATAGTTATCTCCTATCACATAATCGAGAATGTTTTTCAACCAGTGATTTCTAGGCATTCCCATCAAATGAGTACCGTTCTCCCAGATATTCTGCAGCAAGGTTGCACCTCTCGACTCTTTTTCAGATAAAAAGTATTCGAATCGTTTTGATTGTTCCTTCTGCTCTTTAATCATTCCACCGATCTGACTGTTTTCATTGAGCATCGTTTCTTTCGTGGCAAATTCCCCTAATAAGAAAAAAGCTTCTCTTGGAATCGGGGCTGTCCAGTTCGGATTCCCTCTACCCGCATTTAAAAATTCTTTCGTATTAGGGGTATTCTGCATACGATTTTCCAAATATAAATTCAATTCAAAAGGACTTAGACTTTCTAGATCCTGCTTCAAAATTCCACTCCTAAGTTTTTATTCTTCTTTTTATTTCTCATCCGTGATTGAGTATAACAAACAAGATAAGTAAACCCAAGTTTATAGGCTGGTTTATAGGGAATTTATCCAAATTCTCATTTAGAGAACACTATTTTTAAGTATTTCTTATTTTGCTATCTTAACAATACTTAATTACTCTTATATTGATATAAATCAAAAGAAGACAGATTTTATATTTAAAATAAAGTCCTGAATAATTCATAACTCTGTATTTTAAGTAAATCTCTTAAAAAAATCATTCTCGCTTTATTTATTTTGATAACTTTTGCCCAAAACAAT
>NZ_FOSJ01000099.1 GCF_900114235.1 Marinilactibacillus piezotolerans
GATTTCTTCAGTTGTATGTTTACTGTTTGAACGCATAAAAATCCCCCTAAAGTAATTTTACTTTTTTAAGTGTCTACTTTAGGGGGAGCATATCAAACATTCGAGTGTCTCCCTTTTTCTATTGGCTTGTGCCAATAAAATTGGTTGTCTTATGCCAGCAACAGCAAGCTCCCCGCCATTACAGCCATGCCGCCGATTAGTCCCCAAATAGCGATATGATGCTCCGCGTACTTTTCTGCAGTGGGAAGCAGTTCATCGAGTGAGATGTATACCATAATCCCTGCCACTCCGGCAAACAAAAGCCCGATGAGTGTTTCGCTGATGAAAGGACGCAGTATGGTAAATCCAATTATTGCTCCTAAAGGTTCAGAAAGCCCTGAAAGAAAACTGTATTTGAACGCTTGGCGTTTGCTTCCAGTAGCATAATAAATGGGAACGGAAACCGACATACCTTCTGGAATATTGTGAATAGCAATAGCAACAGCGGTGCTGATTCCCAGTGTTGGATCCTCTAATGCACTGAGAAAAGTGGCCAAACCTTCTGGAAAGTTATGAATCCCAATGGCCAAAGCAGAAAACATCCCCATCCGCAGTAGTTTCCCATTTTCTTCTTCTTTCTTTTCTTCCTCTGTTGTTTGTTTTTCTACAGTCTCCATATCAGACACATCTCTAATTTCATGATTAGATTTTGACTAAATATTTTATAGGGAAATAACGTCATTAGAAGAATGTCTGACATACCGTATCAATCTAAAAAGAAAATAACTAAAATCATAGAACCCCTTCTGATTTTACGACTCAGGAGAGGTTCTATGATTAGATTCGTGATTTATATATCATAAACAATCCTCTTCATTACGATATAGTCATTTATAATAGTCTAACTTTCAATAAGAGATTAAAGCAATTGCTTTTGAGATTCTACGGTGATTTCAAGTAATTTATTCATAAAAGGATAGTCCTCTTTCATTCGGTCAAACTCATCACCAGTATCCAGAAAGCGTGCCCGTCCTTCAATTAAGAATCCTGTTCCTTGATACCCATTGAACCCTTCAACTTCTCGACTCCCTAGAGTCAAGATAACGTTGTCATTCTTAACCACATCCTCTTGAACGCTTGTAAATCCAGCTATTGGCACTAAAATGCGTTCATCATCAGTTATACGTAAAAATGAATTCCATGTACAACGAACATGTGGGGCCTCACCGCTTCCCCATGATGTAACAGAAACCACACCCTCGTGCTGGATAACTTTGAAAAAATTTTCACTTAACATATTTTGCCTCCTATATTAATCTGTCGTATTTCACAGGAATCATACCACTAAAAGGAACATACATTCAATGGTAGTGTTGGTTGGAGAACCCCTTGGGCTAAGTTGGTCTTCAGGTAAATGGATTTTCCGTCGGCCGCAACGTTTTTTTTTGCTTTGTATTGCTTGTGGTAGTCAAGGGCTGTGTGGCCTTCTTTAAAGAAGGAAACGACTGTGTGAATGGTTTGTCTCGAACGCGTCAGATACTGAGAAATCTTGAGAACAGAAATGTTATTTCGGTGATAAGATTCTATTAAAACTAATTCGTCCGTGGTAAGACGGGTGTAGGTCATTCGCGATCACTCCTCTGTTTTCTTTGGTCGGAGATACAGTTTGAGTGTACCACGAACGGCTCTTTTAATTGTCTAACTTAATTTTACAATTTGCGTAATTATTTCGAATGGAAAGCGAAGATAACTTATATGAAGTCAGAAACAGTTACTAATTTAGTTCCGATTGTAGATGATCAAACAAAAATGCTTATTTTAGGATCCATGCCAGGAGTAGAATCACTTCAAAAAGCACAATACTACACTAACTCGCGCAATCAGTTTTGGAAAATTATAGTAAAAATTTTCAATGACAAAGAACCCAATAGCTACACTGAGCGGATTGCTCTCTTACAAGATAATCATATAGGACTCTGGGATGTGATTCATTCCTGTAAGAGAGTAGGAAGCTTAGACTCCGCTATTTCAGAGGAAGTTCCTAACGACTTTATATCTTTTTTTGAACAGTATCCCTCAATAAAAGGTGTTGGTTTTAATGGCAGTAAGGCATATACTACTTTTAAGAAACTAGTAGGTTTTCGTTTTTTCCCGGATATTCAGTTCGTTAAGTTGCCATCTACTAGTCCTACTCCTGGAAAAAACGTGAAATCTTTTGAAGGAAAAACTGCAGAGTGGGAGAAGTTTATAGAAAAATCGTAGCCATGATGAATATACGTAACTAAGTTTTAAACCTTAAATTTTATACAAGCGAAAATTTAAGAAGAAGTATCCCTAACACAAAGTAGTTTATGATAAAAAAATTATTTACAAGATACCTGAATAATTCATACTTTGACTTTAAACCGTCTGAAACTGGCTAACGGCAGTCTTCATTTACTTTTTCTTTTTCACCTGTTAAGTGATGAAAAAAGAACCCCGTTCTGATATGGTAAAGGTGTCTAAACCAACCATAAGAAAGGAGTTCTCTTCATG
>NZ_FOSJ01000097.1 GCF_900114235.1 Marinilactibacillus piezotolerans
TAAGTGGTAAACAGGTTGGCAATGACTGGTACATTTCATGGCAAAGGGTGGTACAAAACTTGGCAGCGCTGGTACATTTCGCTGGCGGTAGTCAAAGTTTCCTGGAAAAATGCCAATAGCTTTTTTAGCAGGTAATGACTTAAGTGCTATTGGAACTGTTAAGGCAATTAAAGAATCAGGATATAGTGTCCCAGAAGATTTTAGTGTGATTGGTTTTGACGGAATTGATTTACTGAACTATTTTACACCATCTTTAAGCACAGTAAAAAATCCTATTTCCAAGCAGGGAATAATGGCTGTAAATCATTTGATTGACTTGATTAATGAAAAGAATACAGGACAATCTTTTGTATTAAAAGGAAAACTGATCGTCAATCAATCAACACGTATTATTTAAATATAGGAGGTGGAAAATTGTATATAGGTATCGACATAGGAGGAACAAATACAAAATTCGGAATTATAAATGAACAAGGTCTAGTACTTGAAAAATCAATGATTCCTACAAAGTATGATAAATTATTATTTTTAGAAAGTTTAACAGCTATTATTCTGAAATATAAAAATAGCAATTCAGGAATAAAAGGTATTGGTATTAGCGCTCCAGGAATAATTCAAAAAAATGGATTACTGATTACAGCGGGAGCAATCAAAACGCTTTATGGAGTAAATTTAAAATTAGAAATAGAATCAAGAACTAATCTACCTACTGTTATCGAGAATGATGCAAACGCTGCGGCAATTGCAGAAAAGTGGGTTGGAAATGCCAAAAATTTTGAAAATTATCTTTGTTTAGTACTGGGAACTGGAATAGGTGGAGGAATTATTTTAAATAATCAAGTTTATCGTGGTGGGCATGGTATGGCAGGAGAATTTGGGTGGATGATGATTGATACACTACCGGAACAAAGAAATCTAGAATCAGTTTCGTTAAATCAACGAGCAGCAGTAGTTGGAGGTCTTTGTCATCAATATGCTTTAGCGATGAAAAAACTAGACTCAGGTTATGTGGAAATTTTAGATGCAAAAGAAATTATTAATAAAGCTCTAGAAAATGATGTAGTAGCCTCAAAAGTTGTATCAGAATTTTATCGTGATTTATCGGTGGGGGTATTGAATTTGATAGGTTGTTTTGATCCGGAAGCAATATTGATTGGAGGGGGTATCAGTGAAAATGAGAAGTTTATGATTGATTTTATCAAATCTTTAAAATTGCTGGAAAGCCGTCATGCGAGTTTAAATTATATAAAAGAAAAAATCCCAGTAAAGATCATACCTGCTAAATTTAAAAATGATGCAGGCATGATCGGGGCAGTGTATCAAATTATCCAAGAGTTAAAATTAGGTTCGGGAAGAGTAACTTCTCAAAAGAAAGCGCTTTAGGAGGGGTGTAATGGAAACCCAAGAAATAATTTCAGTTAATAATAAAAAAAAGAGTAAATTTTTAAAAAAACTTAAGGCTCAAAGTTTTTATCAGGTAATGGTATGGCCCGGTATCATCTTAATGGTTATTTTTAATTTTATTCCATTATATGGAATTATAATTGCTTTTAAAGATTATTCTGTATTAGATACAATTTCAAATGCCGAATGGGTGGGCACTCAGTACTTTCAAGAATTTTTTAGTGACTCAATGTTTTGGACTGTAATGTCGAATACGATAGGTATAAGTTTTTTTAAATTATTGATTGGATTCCCATCAGCTATTATTTTAGCTGTTTTGATCAATGAAATTGTAAATAAGAAACTAAAGAAATTAGTTCAAACGATATCTTACTTACCACACTTTCTTTCATGGGTTATTCTCGGAGGAATGTTTATAACTTGGTTATCAGATACGGGATTAGTAAATAATATTTTACTAGGAAGTGGTATGATCGATCAGCCGATAAGATTCTTGACAGATCCGGATAAGTATTGGGCTATCGCGGTTATATCAGATATCTGGAAGGAAGTAGGCTGGAATACTATTCTTTATATAGCAGCTATGACTGGAATCAATCCATCCCTATATGAAGCGGCCCGTATGGATGGAGCTACAAAATTCCAACAAATCACTAGAATTACGATACCATCAATCAGACATATTATAGCATTGACATTCGTACTTTCAGTTGGAGGATTATTGGGTTCTAATTTAGATCAGACTTTAGTTCTACAAAACCCTGTAAACTATCAAGCAAGTGAAGTTATTAATTCTTTCGTATATAGAATGGGGATTCAACAAGGAGATTTTTCATATGCAACAGCAGTAGGCTTATTTGTATCAGTAATCTCACTTTTATTAGTTGTTGGTAGTCATTTATTAACGAAGAAAATCAGTGATGAATCAGTATTCTAGGAAAGGAGGTAAAAAAATGAACCAAACAAATTCTAACGACGAAAAAATATTCAATGTAGTTAATGTGATTTTCATGATTTTCTTTTTGGCGATTATTGCTTTACCGCTTTGGAATATAATAGCGCTCTCTTTCAATGATGCTACAGACGCTGCACGAGGAGGGATTTATTTTTGGACTAGAAAGTTTTCACTGGAGAGCTATTATACGGTTTTTGAAAATAGTGCGATATATAATGTCTACTGAATAATAAACTATGCTTATTCTGCTGCCTTTTACAACTAATGATTGATATAATAGATGCAAGGGTTTTTATAGGATGTTAAAC
>NZ_FOSJ01000046.1 GCF_900114235.1 Marinilactibacillus piezotolerans
GTTTCCTTCCATCACATTTAGAACAGCTTCTAAACGTTCATCTAGGGTATGCTTCGTTATTCTTTTAGACATCAAAAAAACTCCCTTTATAGTGTCAGAGAATTTTTATTATTTCTCTGTCTACTATAAAGGGAGCATATCAAACTGAGGCTGCTCTCTTTTTATATTACATAGTTGATCAGTATTAAAAATGCCTACTCAGCATCTTCAGTATCTTCGTCTGTACTGCTTTCTGTGTTTTCATCTTCACTACTTTCTGAATCTGTAGAATCTTCAGATTCAGTTGTATCTTCTGTGTCTGTAGTATCTTCTGTTGTTTCGTCTTCAGCTGGTGTTTCCGTTTCTGCAGGTTCCATATATGCGCTCATTGCACCGCTTAAGTCATCATCAGCAATCTGTATATTAGCATCCGCTACTAAATCAGAAATCACTTCTAAAATATAGTCTTGGTCAGCCATTTTTTCTTCTACTAATGTATCGATAACATTATCACGTTCTTCTTCAAGGGTTCCTTTTTCACCAGCTTCAATCAGCTTGATTACGTGATAACCATAATCAGATTGTACAGGTTCTTGAGTAATATCTCCTTCGTTCTCTAAAGCCATTGCTGCTTCTTCGAATTCTGGAACAGTTTGACCAGGAACTAATTCCATTTCACCATTAGTTGAAACAGTTGCTGTATCAGTAGAATATTCTTGGACTAGTTCTCCAAAATCAGCACCATCATTCAATTGCTGAATAATGTCTTTTGCTGTATCTTCCTCGTCTACTAGAATATGTGCCACAGTACTTCCCGGAGAATAATTGTCATAAGCTTCCTGGATTTCTTCATCAGAAAAATCAGCATGCTCTTTAATAGCTGTTTCAACTAAAAGGGATGTACGGATTGTTTCTTTCAAATCATCTGCACTCATCCCCTGAGATGTCAGCATTTCTTCAAATGTCTCTACTCCGCCATACTGCTCGGCTTCAACTTCAAACTCTGCATCTACATCTTCTTCTGTGACTTGATCGCCATAAGCGTTCTCTAAAACATCTTCTAACAACATTTGCTGAAGAATTTGTTCTCCATAAGTCTGTCCAGTTTGAGTCGTTTCATTTTTCATACGTTCATAAAATTCATCTTGTCTAATTCTGCCATTTTCAGTTGAAGCAACTTCCGGGCTACTAGAGCAACTTGCCAATAGTAATCCTGAAAAAGCCATTGTAGCAATTAACCATTTTTTCATATATTCCTTACACATCCTAATTCTTTAAGTTTTATAATCAACAGTCAACAATTCATCTAGTCAATCAGGATATTGTCTGATTCTGATTTGTCATTTACTTATTGATCAACCATACTTTGAATAATATACCATAGCATTGACGAATTTTAAACCTTACTAACGATTAAAATACTAAGTTTCATTAAAACAACATGAAAATCTACATAATGTACCTAAAGATGAATATTTTAAGAAGAAAATAAGATGATATGATTATAAGGATAAATCGGATAAATTTGATTTATAAAATGAACGATTTTCCATAGCCCAGATTCGATCTGAAAAAGATCCTTTTTCTGTTTTATTCATAGCAGATTGCATCATATTAAGTCTAGCATCGATCTGATCGATATAGTACAATACCTCTGCTTCTGGTACTTGAGGTCGTACAGGAGATCCATATTCGTATTCTCCATGATGAGCTAAAACCATATGTTTCAGTAAAATGACATCTTCATTAGTCTCATCAATTTTTAGTTGCTGGCAAGCTTTAGAAATTTCTTCATGAACAATAACGATATGCCCAATCAGTTTTCCTTCTAGAGTATATTCAGTTGCTGTAGGTCCTGTAAGTTCAATAACTTTACCTATATCATGCAGAATCAGTCCTGAGAACAATAAAGACTGATCTAAAAATTTATACTGATCCGTAATTGATCTCGCAATCCCCAACATGGAAATTGTATGAAAAGCCAGTCCGCCTAGAAAAGCATGATGATTAGTTTTTGCAGCTGGACTTTGGAAGAAATCTTTCTGATATTTATTCATGACATGTCGAACAATTCGATTCATATTTGCATTCGTAATATCAAAAATCGTTTTATTGAATTGTTCAATCATTTTCTCCTTTTTTATAGGAGCTCTTTCTACATATAGCTCAGGATTTGCGGGTTCTCCATCAGCGGCTAAGCGAATAGAATTAATTCTCAGCTGTGGACTTCCTTTATACTCTTCTCTTTTTCCACTTACTTTTACTACCGTACCAGCTCGAAACATTTTAATATCTTCTTCTGATGCGTCCCAGAAGTTTGCTGACATTTCTCCACTTGTGTCCTGAAAAGTGAATGCTAAATACGGCTTCCCGTTTCTTGTAGTTTTCTCTTCGGCTGATTTTATCAGTAAAAAAAGATTAGCTGTTTCATCCATATGATATTCATATAGCTTTTTCTCCATAAAACTCTTCCTCTCTTAATATGAGATTTTTAATATAACTATTTCGTTAAGAATGTGATTTGATTTTCATCTAAGTTTTCATAAGAAGTGCTGTCAAAAGAAAAGTAAATAATTTGTGTCTTTTTACTGATTTCCTTTAATAGCAGGTACATTCTGGCTCTTCTATTTCTATCAAGATTAACGAATCCATCATCTATCAGGAGTGGCATTCGAATTACATCTTGTATATTAGCTATAAATGCTAAACGCAACACAACATATAATGGTTCTGAAGTACCTCTTGACAGCTCTTCAGCTTTCAAATAATTACCGTCTTGAGTTAGAACAAATACTGTTTCGTTATCAATAACTATTTTTTTATAGGCATCATTAGTTAAATAGCTAAAATAACGTTCAGCATCTTTTATCGTATCTGGAAAACGATCTTTTCTTGCATATTTTAATGTTCTTTCGATCATATACGAAGCTAGGCGTTTTGAAACCCATTCATTAACTAATTCCTGAAGCCGACTCTTTTCATTCTCGAATTCTTGCAGCAATATGGTATATTCTCCACCCTCTTCTAGCTTTTTGATGTGTATTTCTAACTCGATTTTTTGTTCTGTCTGCATTTTAACTTTTGATTTGATTTCATTAATTTTTTCTTGCAATTGTATCTTACTACCTTTTATCTCTTCTTTTGAAAGTGCAAGCTTTTCTATTGATTTTGCAGAAATTTGTTCTTTAAGGACTTTCAGTTTTTCTTCTTTTTCATTCTTTTGTTTTAATATACCATATAAATGTCTGAAAACATCCTCTGAATCTGCACCAGCTTTTTTTAATAAGTTTTGTTTTTTGATCAAACATTCTTTTTCAGTTTCAACTAACTGATTAAGTGACCTTCTAACTTCCTGGCTTTCAATTATATATTGCTGCAATTGATTTTTTTCTTCTTTCACTCTACTATAATAGTTTTTAAATCGATTAATTTTTTGTTCTGGTGTATCATCTTCTGAAAACAGACTTTCTATTTTTCTGAATTGTTTCATTTTAAAATGGATATTATTTTCTAATACAAGCGCTTCTTCCTGCAGCTTTCGCAGTTGCCTTTGCTGTTCTCTTAATATAATCATTCTATCTTCATATTCTAGGGCATTTACTAATTCGATAGATTCATTGATCTGTTTTTGTTCTTTGAAAGTAATCCATTGATCCAATATATTCTTTTCTCTATACTGTAATGCATTTCTTTTGTCTTGATCAGACCGTTTTTCTCCTTCAAGTTTATCGATATTAAAAAGATATTGTCGCCATTGTCTACGCACTTCTTTTTGTTCTATATACTCTTCATATGATGAAAATTCTTGAATTTTTTTCTGCTTCTTATTTCTTTTAAGTAAAAAGCTAATCAAACTAATAACAATAATAATCCCTGATCCATAACTAATCCAAGGCATAAACAAGTTTGATACAGCTGTGACTATTAATACTACTATCGAAATACTTATAAAACTGATTTCTATAATTGCATTATGCTTATTCTTCTGATTTTCTTTTGTCTTTTTATGAAAATCTTCTTCTTTACGAAAGTTTTCATTTGACCATAACAACTTTTCAAGTTGGTCAATATTTTCTTCTAAAGATTCCTTTTTATATTCAGCTTGAATCTGAGAATCATTTAATGTTTTCATTACTCGTTCTACTTCTTTAAATTCTTCTTGCCATTGGGCAACCTGATTACGTTCATTATCTGTTAAAGGTAATGATATTTCTTCGTTTTCTTCTAATCCTTCTTGTATTTTTTCTTTAGCAATATTTTGCTCTACTTGTTCAGCCTCTTTATCGGTAAAAGTTTTTTCTCTAATCATGTCACTAATAGACTCTATTTGAACAGCTAAAAAATCTATATTTTTTTCATCATCCTGATACATTATCAATTCATTTGAAGGTTCATATTCTTTTTGAAATTCTTTCATTGTGTCTTGAAGTTTATAAATTTCTTCCCTGATTTCTTCAATTTGTTTATTTAAATGATTTAATTCATATAGACCATTTTCAGATAGATCAGAAGTATCTAACTGTTCGATATCCTTTTCCAGCTGATTAATTTCTAAAATAATTTCCCAATTTTGTTCAACTTGACGAAGATTCTCAATTTTTTTTTGAAATTTGCTTTTATCTGCCTCGTTCTGCTCAATTTCTTTTGAAACACTTTCTACTTTTTGTAGTAAACCTAAATACTGAGCATTTTTACTTTTAGCCTCTTCCATAGCAGCTTTCTTAGCTTCTATTTGTTTAAGAGCCTGGTTTATTTCTGGAATCCGTCCAGTCGGTTTATACAACTGATTTGCTTGCTGTTGGAGTTGATCTGATCGCTTTAGAAATTGTTCAGTACCCAATGCACCAGCACTTAAAAAATATCTGCTCAATTGAGCTTTTGTCATTTCTTCGACCCGTTCAATCCCTTTCAAGTGGAAAGAAAAAATAGACTGATACAAATTGCGATCAATTCCATAAATAATTTTATGTAAAAGATCATCCGAACCTGTTGATCCATCTTCCATCAGGACTTTAACATCTCCAGTCGATTTGCCTTGTACTCTTTCAATACTAATTTCTCCAAATCTCTCATCTTCAATGATGATTTTTCCACCATAACGACTGCTATCTTTTGGTTCATATCTCAATAAAGCACTATGGCGAGTAGGAAACCCGAATAAGATACTATGGATAAAGGACATTAATGTTGATTTTCCAGCTTCATTCTTTCCATAAATCACATGATATTCTGGAGAAAATTCAAAAGTTTTGTCTACCCATTTTCCATAACCATAAATCGTTAAGGCTTTAATCTTCACTATTCTCTACTCCTTTAGTATCTGAAATCATCTGTAATTCTAAAATTGCTTTTTTTATCATTTCTTGCCTATAAAACTCTGTTCTTTCCTGCATTAAATATGCAGATTTGGATTGTTCAAAAAAATCAGCAGTCAATTCATTGAAAACTTTATCTTCTGATACCTCAGCAAGCACTTTCCCCCAAGCTTCTGGAAACAAAGTGTTAATATCTAATCGTTCATCTTGATCAGCTACTGGCGTCACTTTATACTCTGTTATCCATAAAAATTCTTTATCATTTAAGTGTTGGTGAATTTCAATAAACTGATTTTGTGTGATTTTATTAAGAAAAGATTCTGTGCTCTCTTTAGAAACCAGAACATCAAGAGTAACTAAATAACTATATTTATTTTCTCTTGTTGGAAGAGATTCTTGGATCAACTTATAATATGCATCTACCGTTCTGATTTTTGTGGCATCTATATTAACTTTCTGCCATATTATAGGAGCACTGGGAAAGAATTTGATTTCGGCAGAAGTATGAACATTCAATTCGACTAACAAAAATCCTTTTTCTCCAGATTCTTTTTTATTTCTGCCTTGTAAATTACCTGGATAATAAGCAGGCGGAAAATCCGAAATTTTCTCTCCAGTATGAATATGTCCTAATGCCCAGTAATCATATTTTTTCTTTCTTAACTCATTAACTGTAAAAGGAGCATAATGAGCATGTTCGCTTCTTTGACCTTCTTGAAATCCATGTAGTAATCCAATATGAAAATCTACTTGGTTATATCTTGTTGGATATTGATTAATCATTCTTTCTGTTATCCAACGTTTGTCATAACTGAAACCAGATAGAGCAATGACTGTACCATCATTAGTTGTTAACTCAACAGTTTCAACAGATGTACCAAATGTAGTTACATTAGCTGGTAAAGTAATATGGAGTGTTTCATCTCCAGCAAAGTCATGGTTTCCATGAATGATATATACAGGTATATTCTGTTTTTCGAGTCGTTCCATTTCTTGTTTAAATTGAACTTGAGCTTTTACACTTCTATCTTCTAAATCATAAATGTCCCCAGAAAATAAAACAAAATCTACTTGATTATGTATGGCTGAATAAACCAAATTTGATAATGACTGGAATGTAGATTGCTGAATAGATTTCATAATTTTTTCAGGTATATCCTTCAATCCTGAAAAAGGACTATCTAAATGTAAATCAGCAGCATGTATAAACCGAACCATTTTATCTCTCCTATCTTTTTAAAAAACTCGGGTACGTATGTTCTTTTTGAAATGAACGAAAAGGACTCACTACTTCAGCAAGTCCTTTTCAAGTGTATCGTTTTTAAACGCAGCTTACTGATATAACTCGCGTACTGGTTTTAAAACAACTTGGTTAATATCATCTATCATTTGACCAACTTGTTTTTCAGCCTCTAATAATCCTGAGATTGTTTCATTCTGACCAATTTTCCCAGAAATCTCTTGTGCATGCTGCGCTTCTTCTTCAGTAATCTCTTGACCGCTCATTTGCTTTTGTTGTAATACTTGTTGAACACTTCTGAATTCTTCAAAAATCTTACTTGCTTCTTCATCATTTTTTACTGCTGTGAATGCTTCTTGCAGTTTGACAAATTGTTCCGTTTCTCTAATTTCTCTTTCTAATTGATTAGCCGTGTCATAAATGTTGACAGACATAGTCTCATCCCTTCATTTTAACCAGTGAACCCACACTGGTTACTTTATAATACTTAGTTTATCATGAATCCGTATTCCTTACTAGTCTTAATCATTATGCTGCTAAAAGCCTAGTACCTCTACTTATAAATTTACTTACTCTACAGAGTTCTTGAAAAAATCTATAACTTTATCTGCTCCGTCTAATAAATAATTCGTTCCTTTACGAATGACTTCTTTAGTATCTTTGAACCCCTTGTTTACTTGTTCTAATAAATCTTGACCACTTTCTGTATCCGCTACTTCCATATCAATATCTTCGACTGTAAAAGCAGTTTGCTGTGTATATGGTAAAATGTGTTCCAGTTCTGATTTCATGACCATTCCGACGCCTTGTGAACTGTTATCCAAAAGATAATGATCATCTGTTGTACGATCAAACCCCATCCAACTGGTCAACACGATATCAGGTGTCATCCCCACAATCCATTGATCCGTCGCTCCGGTCCCACTGCTAGTTTGAGTCGTTCCCGTTTTACCAGCAACTTGATAACCACTAGGTTGATTATTTTTTGCTGTACCAGAAGAATAGACATTCAGTAACATTCTATTCATATCTTCTGCTACCTCTTCAGACATAACACGTTTGGTTTTAGGATTACGATTATCTACAATAATCGCTCCAGTCGCATCCACAATTCTCGATATGAAATGAGGTTCTGTATAGACCCCCTTATTAGCAAATGCTGCATACGCACTCGCTATTTCCAGCGGTGAGACTCCTTTGTCCATACCACCTAAAGCAATTGCACCTAAATGATTATCTTCATCAGTAACAGTTAGGCCAAAATCTTCTAATTTTTTAATTCCTTTATTTATACCGATCTCATTTAAAAGCCAAACGGTTGGCGCATTTAAACTATTTGCCAGTGCTTCATACATAGGTACTTCACCAGAATAAGTACCTGATAAATTTTCAGGCTGATAGTTTGTCTCCCCATAAGACGTCAATTCGTCTTGTAAAAGCGAGTCTATTTCGTAATCACTTTCCAATGCAGGAACATAAACACCTAAAGGTTTAATCACCGATCCCGGTTGCCGTTTCATTTGCGTAGCGCGATTATATCCTCTGAAAGTATATTCCCCGCGTCCTCCAATTACAGCATTGACTCCTCCGTTTTCTGGATCAATTGCTATCGATGCACTTTGTACGATTGTACCATCTGAAGCGTTCTGAAACAGATAATCGTTAGCATAAACAGCATCCATTTGCTGCTGATAATCTTGATCTAAATTTGTATAAATTGTATATCCATTATTCAATAGATCTTCTTCCGGTATATCATACTGATAAACTGCTTCATTAATGACAGCATCGAAGTAATATGGATAGCGATATTCATCATCATCAATATACCCATCCGATACAGTTAGTTCTGTCTGCTGAGTCGTCTCTGCCTCTTGCTCTGAAATAGTCTCCGTATCAACCATCAAATTCAATACAACGTTCCGACGTTCAATAGCGCTATCATAGTGATCAATCGGGTTATAGTTAGATGGGGCTTTTAACATAGCCGCGATTGTTGCTGCTTCTGCAAGGGTAACTTCTGATGCTGATTTGCCAAAATATTTATGTGAAGCATCTTCTACTCCCCAAACGCCATTTCCAAAATAAGAATTATTCAAATACATTTCAAGTATATCTTCTTTTGTGTAATGCTTTTCGATTTCGATTGCTAAAAATAATTCCCGCAGTTTTCTCATAATTGTCTGATTAGATGATAAATAAGCATTTTTTGCTAGTTGTTGTGTAATGGTACTTCCCCCACCAGAAATGCCTCCACTCGTTACAAATCCCAGCGCTGCACGTCCGATACCTATCAAATCATACCCGCGATGTTGATAGAATCGCTGATCTTCAGTTGATGTAACAGCATTTTGTATATCTGAGGATATATTCTCCAGTTCAACAAATGTTCCTTTTTGGTCATATAACGTACCTGCCTCTTCTTCTTGATTGTCGATTATTTTAGTGGTTTGTTCTAATCCAGCACGAAGAGAATCAACGTTTGCAGTTTTAGCTAGGTATGCCAAATACACGCTGAACAACAAAGCAACCGTTAATCCGAACAGCAGAATACTTTTGGTCAGATGATACTTTTTCCAAGTACGACGGAATTGTATAAAAAATCGATTAAGGACAGGCTTCAACCATATCCAAAAAGCTTTGATCCATTTCTTTAAAAAATATTTGATTGTTTTCATTTTCATTATTTTTCCCTCAATATCTTTGCGAACAAAGAAGTCATTTAGTTACCTATCACGTAGGTAAAAGTACATATATCTCGAATTCATTGTGTACTTATATCTATCGTATCAAACAAATTCTATAAATGACTCAGACTAAGGTATGATTTACTGTTTTGGTGGTACCCAGTTTTTAGAGATCTGTTTCATTTTATTCAAGATTTGTTCAATTTCTTTTTCATCTTGTGCGTTCGCTCCGCTAGCCAGTGGATGCCCGCCTCCATCATGCTGTTTTGCTATTTCATTAATAACAGGACCTTTTGAACGTAGACGACATCGGTAATGTTTGTCGGTTTGCTGTACAAATACACCCCATGATTTAACGCCTTGAATTGAACCTGGAAGAGATACAATTCCATTTGTATCTTTATCCTCAATATTTAAATGGTTTAATGTTTGTTGGGAAATGATAATATGCCCTACGCCTTCTTCAGATACAGAAAAGTTCTCCAGTACATATCCCATTAATTTAGCAACTGGGGGTTTGATCACATTCATCTGATTATTTAAAGCATTCGCAGAAAAGGGAAATTTCATTAATTCAGCACTAACCTGCATTGTATAACTGGAAGTTGCTTCATATAAAAAACGATTCGTATCCCCAACAATACCTCCATAGAGTAATCTTGCTGCTTCTGTGTTTATTTTTAATTCATCAGGGAAAGTCAACCATAGATCAGCGATCATTTCACTACAGCTGCTAGCTTCTGTGTTTACCCATTCGCTATCGCCATACGAATCATCTAAAGGGTGATGATCGATTTTTATCCATTTTTTCCCTAAAGAATAATTTTTATCATCAATCCTTTTGACATTTGCTGTGTCTGTAACAATAACTAGGGCATTTTCATAATCTTCTTTTGCTGGTGGAGTCATTTCTGAAAGAAATGACAGATCTCCAGTGCTTGAACCGGCTGTAAACACTCGCTTACCTGGAAAAGTGTTCTTGATTATTTCAGCTAGTCCACACTGAGATCCAATTGCATCAGGATCTGGTCTTTCATGACGATGAATAATAATTGTATCCCATTTTTTTATAATCTCTAAAATTTCTTTTTTTATTTCTCTATCTTTTATATTTGCTGTTTGTAAGCTCACAATATTTTCCTCTCGATTTTAATTATTCTCAGTGTTTTTGTAATAATTGGCAAATAACGAATGCTTTGGCAGCTAATCCATTTTCTGAATAAACTTCAATATCCAATCTTGCAGAACGCCTGCTTTTGTCAAAAATTTTAGGTTTTATGGTCAGATCACTACCAATTTGAATTAAATTTAGATAATGCAGCTGAATTTGTTCGACTACTAGATTTCTCTTATTTTGATTAGATAACATTAAATACGCTGTTTCATTAATAATTTCGCTCAATACTCCGAAAGATATTGTACCCATTCCATTTGTCATTTGAGGTGTTACATTAAATGTATATTCTTCATCAGCTACTTCTTTAATTAATTGATTAATCTGATCTGCTATAGTTTCTCCTGTCTGTGGCTGACGCTGTTGTGTCTGCATAGCTTTCATGATATCTTGACGAGAAACGATACCTAATAACTTCATTTCATCTGAAACTACAGGCATGACTTCGAGTCCATCCCAGATCATTGTATGTGAAATACTAGCTACACTCATGTGAGTAGTGGTATAAGCTGGTTCTCTTGTCATAACTCGCTTGATTAGCATAGAATCTTCTTTTCCAATAATATCTTTAGCTGTAACAATTCCAACTAAACGATTATTCGGTCCTACAACTGGAAAACGTGTATGCTGGCTGCTTTGATTAGCAATACGATAATCAAAAATCGTGTCCTCAACTGTTAAGTAATCTGTCTGTTCCAACCTAGTATAGATGGAATCAATCAGCATAATCTCTTTTTTAATCAATTGGTCGGTCATAGCTCGATTGATCATAGATCCAACGGTGAAAGTGTCATACGAAGTCGTCATAACTGGAAGGGCTAGTTCATCTGATAATGTTATAATATCTTGATCAGCTCTAAAGCCGCCTGTTATCAAAACTGCTGCACCATTTTCTAAAGATAACTTCTGTGCAGATTCTCTATTTCCAATGATCATAAGAGACTCTTCTGTAATGTAACGTAACATTGCATCTTCTTTCATGGCTCCTATAATAAATTTATTCAAAGTTTTATTGAGACCAGATTCTCCACCTAGTAATTCCCCATCGATAATCTTTAGAATTTCTTCAAATGTCAGATTCTCAATATTTGCTTCATTTTTAGTTTCAATACGAATCGTACCAACTCTTTGGATTGTAGTAACTAACCCAATATTCTCAGCTTCCTTGATTGCCCTATATGCAGTTCCTTCACTTACACTTAATTCTTTTGCAATCAGTCTAACAGATAATTTATCTCCAATAGGAAGTGATTCAATAAATGCTAATATCTGCTCATGTTTTGTTGACATCTGAGTTATCCTTCTTATCCATTTTATTTTGTTTAATCCATAAAGGTAAAGGAATATTTTCAAAGAGTAAAGAATCTAAATTTGTGACAGTAATACCAAGTAAGCGAATTCCTTTAGTCAATGATCCCTCTTCTTCAAAAATCCTTAGCGCTATAACAAACAGTTCATCTGAATCTTGAATATAGTTTGGAAAAGTTTTTCGTCTGGTAAATGTACTGAAATCATTATATCTGATTTTTAACACAACTGTTTTCCCATGTTTCTGATTTTTCTTTAATGCAGCAAAAGTAAGATTAGCGATTTGCCGTAAAGATTGTGTAACTTCCTCTTCTGATTGCAGATCATCTAAAAATGTCTTTTCTTTTCCAACAGATTTCCGGATTCTATCTGATTCCACAACACTATCATCGATTCCGCGGACTTTCCTATAAAGAGAATGTCCCATTTTCCCAAAATGCTCAACCAGTTCCATTTCGGGTTTGTTATAGAGATCATCACCTTTAAATATACCTAATTCATGCATCTTCTCCACAGACTTCTTTCCTACGCCATAATATTTTTCAATAGGTAACTGCTTCAAAAAGTCTTGTGCATCTTCAGGAGGAATTACAGTTATACCGGATGGTTTTTTAAAGTCTGAAGCTAATTTTGCAAGAAATTTATTATATGAAACTCCTGCTGAGCAAGTTAGCCGTAGTTCGTCATAGATTTCTCTTTGTATTCTTTGAGCAATCAATGTTGCACTATTTAAATTGATTTTATTTTCTGTAATGTCCAAATAAGCTTCGTCTAATGATAATGGTTGAATCAAGTCAGTGTATCGTTTGAAAATAGCTCTGATATCTCGAGAAATTGATCGATATAATTCAAAATTTCCTGAAACAAAGATACCCTCCGGGCATAATTCATATGCTTTTTGAGCACTCATTGCAGAATGAATCCCATACTTGCGCGCTTCATAGCTGGCAGTTGCAACTACTCCTCTACCGCCATTTTCTTTGGGATGTCTTGCTATGATGACAGGTTTCCCTCTTAGTGAAGGGTTTTCTCTAATCTCAACCGATGCATAAAAGGCATCCATATCTATATGAATGATTTTTCTAGAAATATCTCTTTTGGGTTCTTCAAATGTCAGAATTCCATATTTCATCTAATCACCTCTCTAACAATACAACTTTCTTAACTGATCATAAGATTGCTTATTATAATTTTATCGTTTAATTTATAAGTTTCTACTAATTATTATACTAGAAACATAAAGAAATGACGAACTACTTCCGTAAGGAACTCTTACATATCTCATTATACAAATAATAAAAGCAAGGAATGCGTAGGCATTCCTTGCTTTTATTACTTACCTAATATGTCGTTGAGTTCCATTTCATCTAATGAAGATACGTTATAAATCTGTGCTTCAAGTGAAGCAAAATTAAAGTAATCATTCACCTTGATTTCCATTATTGCCTTAACTTCTTCATGGTATCTTTCTGGGCGAGCGTGCTTCCACAAAAAAGTATTACAATACTTCCATAAGTCTTCAACCGTAACTTGATCATATCCATTTTTCAAAAACTCTTCTTGCTTCATTCTCAGCCAAGTCTCGTAATTAAAAAAAGCTTGTGTTTGATAGCCCAAAAAGATACCCTCCTTTGTTGATTAACTATTCAATTATTTTATTCTTCTTCACTGCTTGAATCAGGTGTATTTGTTCCTAATTCTTCCGTAGTCGTTGTGTTGTTAGAAACTGTCTCTGCTTTAGTAACAATACGTGCTATCGCACGTCGTTCAAAAGTTAGATAGATTCCTTCACAGTCAAGAACAACCGTTTTGTCATCTGCTGAGACTTCATCGATTACTCCATGAAGCCCACCAATTGTTACAACTGAATCCCCTTTTTGTAAAGAATTCAACATATTCTGTGCTTCTTTAGCACGTTTCTGCTGCGGTCTGACCATTAAAAAATAAGCGATACCTATGATAAACGCAAAAGGTAAAACTGTTCCAAATATTGCTTCCATTTTATTTTCCTCCATTATATCATTTCTATATTCGAGACAACTTAACTAGATTAGAATCTTCACTGAGTTAAAATCGAGTAACATTGATATCTTTCACTAGTTTATCTCATGTGTCTTTTAAGTGACTGTCCAATGACACTTATTACCTTATCAGATTTTGTAAGCGAATGCTACAAAAGATTGACGCGATTCTAAAAGTTTTTTGGATTAGGTTTATTATATCCGTATTCTTCAAAGAAGCTTTCTTTAAACTCTAATAAGTTATCTTCTCTAATTGCCTGGCGGACTTTTTTCATAAGATCAAGTAAAAAGTATAAGTTATGATAACTCGTTAAGCGAAGTCCAAACGTTTCGTCTGATTTAATTAAATGACGAATATAAGCTCTAGAATAGTTTCTACATGTATAGCAGTTGCAATTCTCATCCAGAGGTCTATAGTCTCTAGCATATTCAGCATTTTTTATGACAACTCTACCTTTGCTCGTCATCGTTGTTCCGTTACGTGCGATTCGAGTTGGAAGTACACAATCAAACATATCAATTCCTCTTATCACACCTTCGATCAAAGCATCCGGCGTTCCTACACCCATTAAGTATCTCGGTTTATTTTCAGGCAATAGAGGTGTAGTGAAATCCAGTACTCTATACATTTCTTTTTTTGGTTCTCCTACAGATAAGCCGCCAATCGAATACCCCGGAAAATCCATACTCACAAGATCTTTAGCAGATTGTTTTCTTAGATCTTCGAACCCAGCTCCTTGTACAATTCCAAATAACCCTTGTTTATTCAGTTTTTCATGTGCTTTCAAACCACGTTCGGCCCATCTTGATGTTCTTTCGACAGACTTTTTAACATAGTCGTAGCTTTCATCGAATGGAGGGCACTCATCAAAGCTCATCATGATATCAGAGCCTAGTTTGTTCTGGATCTGAATCGCTTTTTCCGGAGACAAAAACAATTTGGATCCATCCAGATGACTTCTAAAATGTACCCCTTCTTCTTTGATATCTCTCATATCTGACAACGAGAAGACTTGGAATCCTCCCGAATCAGTTAAAATCCCTCTGTCCCAATTCATAAATTCGTGTAACCCACCAGCTTCATCAACAATATCTTCACCGGGACGTAGCCATAGATGATACGTATTACTTAAAATAATGCCCGCACCCATTTCTTCAAGTTCTTCAGGAGCCATTGTTTTCACACTAGCTAATGTTCCTACTGGCATAAACATCGGTGTTTCAAATGTTCCATGGGGTGTTTCAATTTTACCTAATCTGGCACCCGTGTGTTTTTCTTTCTTTTCTAAATGATACTTTACTGGATGATCTATCATTGCAATCCTCAATTTCTATCAATTAATATTTGATTATTTTTTTAAAAACATAGCATCCCCAAAACTAAAGAAGCGATACTGTTCTTCTACTGCATGATTATAAGCTTCTAAAACAAATTCCCTTCCCGCAAATGCACTGACTAACATAATTAAAGTAGATTTGGGCAGATGGAAATTAGTTAAAAATGCATCCACAACTTTGAAGTTATAGCCTGGCGAAATAAAAATATCTGTCCAGCCACTATCTGCTTCAAGTTTGCCATCGAATTTTGTACCAATTGTCTCAAGGGTTCTTATGGATGTTGTTCCAACAGCAACAATTTTCCCATTATTTTCCCGGGTTTTATTTAACACTTGAGCTGCCTCTTCTGTTAATTGGTAAAACTCTTCATGCATCTTATGTTCTTCTAAGTTATCTACGTTTACCGGGCGGAATGTCCCAAGTCCAACATGCAAAGTCAGAAAAACAATTTGAACTCCTTTACTTTTCAATTTCGCCAATATATCTTGTGTAAAATGAAGTCCAGCAGTAGGGGCTGCTGCTGATCCATTTTCTTTTGCATATACAGTCTGATAGCGATCAGGGTCATCAAGTCTTTCTTTGATATAAGGAGGTAAAGGCATTTCACCTAAAGATTCTAATGTTTCCAGAAAAATTCCTTCATAGTCGAATTCTATTATTCTACCACCATGATCCAGTTCTTCCAGTACAGTTCCTATTAACCTGCCATCACCAAATTTGATTTTTGATCCTGCTTTTACTTTCTTTGCAGGTTTAGCAAGTGTTTCCCACTGATCTCCATCTATATTTTTCAAGAGTAACAATTCGATATGGGCACCCGTTTCCACTTTTTCTCCATGGAGTCTTGCAGGCAAAACTCGTGTATTGTTCATTACTAATGCATCCCCAGCATTAAGTTCATCCACAATATTTTCAAATTGTTTATCTTTTACTGATTGTCTAGTTTTAGACAAGACCATCATTCTTGAAGATGATCGATCTTTTAGTGGTGTCTGAGCAATCAATTCTTCTGGAAGATTAAAATCAAAATCGTCTGTTACTAATGTCACTATTCTCTCTCCTCTTTATCCATAAAAAAATATATTAATTCACCTTATTCTCATTCAAAGGAATATTGAAATGCTGATAAGCTTTCGCTGTTGCCACTCTGCCTCTGGGGGTGCGTTGGATAAATCCTTCTTTCAAAAGAAATGGTTCAACCATATCTTCAATCGTATCCATTTCTTCCCCAATATTGGCAGACAAGGTGTTCAAACCTACTGGACCGCCATTATAAATTTCAATCATTGTTTTTAGTAATTTCTGATCGACTATATCTAATCCTTGGTGATCAACGCGGAGTAAATCAAGTGCTTTAGAAGCAATCTGTTCTGTGACGACTCCTTCACCAATAACTTCTGCATAATCACGTACTCTTTTAAGTAAGCGATTCGCAATTCTAGGAGTTCCTCTAGACCTTCTGGCAACCTCAATAGCTCCAGTCTGATCAGTTTTAGTCTGCAAAACATCAGAGGTTCTTTCTACAATCTCTTTTAGATCAGACACAGTGTAATATTCCATATGTGATAATATACCGAAACGATCTCTTAATGGAGCCGATAGATTTCCTGCTCTAGTCGTAGCACCAATCAATGTAAATGGTGGCAAAGGAAAGTGAACAGGATGAGCCGTTTCTCCCTGACCAATAATAATATCAATAAAATAATCTTCCATTGCCGAATACAGCATTTCTTCAACCACTCTAGGCAGACGATGAATCTCATCTATAAATAAAATGCCTCCTGGTTCTAAATCATTCAGTAAAGCAACTAGATCTCCTGGTTTTTCAATAGCAGGTCCACTTGTTGTACGAATCGTCGTATTCATTTCATTTGCAATCACCATCGCCATAGTTGTTTTCCCTAGTCCTGGCGGTCCATATAGTAGTACATGATCTAAGGCTTCTTCTCTATTTTTTGCAGCTTCTATATAAATCATCAGTTCATTTTTTATCTTATCCTGCCCAATATACTGATCAAAATATTGAGGTCTTAAAGTTTTTTCCAGAGACATCTCTGTCTCATTCATAATTTCTTCTGAACTCATTCTATTTTCATTCTCCATTCTTCCACCTCCATTACTTTTCTAGTAATTACCAATTTTTTTGTTTTTTCGTGTTGTTTTAATGCAACTATCGTTGCTCTATCAATTAAAATACAAAAAGGCACCTCTTCCCCCCCT
>NZ_FOSJ01000083.1 GCF_900114235.1 Marinilactibacillus piezotolerans
GTGCCTTTAAGAAACTAAAAGAATACGGCTTTTATCAAGGGACAGAACATCGTACCATTAAATACCTGAATAATTTGATTGAACAAGACCATCGTCCAGTAAAGAGACGCAATAAATTCTATCGAAGTTTACCCACTGCCTCTACCACGATTAAAGGCATGGAAGCCATTCGAGGATTATATAAGAAAACCCGAAAAGAAGGCACTCTCTTCGGGTTTTCGGTCTGTACTGAAATCAAGGTATTATTGGGAATCCCAGCTTAAATCATAGATACCGTAAGGGATTTTATTCTTTATTTAAAACTTTGCAACAGAACCAGTAGGCGAATAATGTTCCGACGAAGAACTATACTTCCTCGTTCCTGTCGTCTACAATGAATAGTGCTTGTATTACTGATAAAGAGAGGTTGCTGTATGATTTTATATTACTTACTGGCAGCTGTTTTGATTGCCATAGATCAACTAGTGAAGTGGGGAATCGTCCAGAATTTCGCCTTGTACGATGAGCTGGAAGTTATCCCAAATATTTTTTCCCTGTACTACATCCAGAACCGTGGGGCCGCCTGGGGGATATTGCAAGGGAGGATGGGCCTCTTCTTCATCATCACCGTCCTGGTGGTGGGGTATCTGGTCTACACCTTCCATAACCTGCCGCAAAGGAGCATTTTGGCCGGTATCAGCTTCTCCTTCATCCTGGCGGGGGCTTTGGGCAACTTCATTGACCGCATGCGTCTCGGCTATGTGGTGGATATGCTCCGATTCGATTTCATTGATTTCCCGATATTCAACGTGGCAGATGTTTTCCTCACCATCGGAGTGGGTACCATGATCGTCTACCTCCTCTTTTTCGAAAAAGAAGAGGGAACTACGTCCAAAAGGGATTAGGAAGGGGCGAAAAGGAAATGAACTGCCGGGTTGCTGGATAGGCAGGCAAAAATGGCTAAGCTAGGCTCCAAGCCAAGGATAACTAAAGAGAGCTCAGGCAGTTTATCTCAGAAGCTGATTCCGGTATTCCACCGGAATCAGCTTCTTTAGCTTCCATTGTGGGTACAAAAAAAGACTCTATAAAGGATCTCTTTTTAAGAGCTCACTTTATAGAGTCCAGATTAAGGTTTTACTAGCTTTCTTTTTTCTTCAATCAGGGAACATTGATTGTCCCAGCTTTTTTGTTTCTACTTACTGTTTCTTATTGAGCATGTGGATAGCATGCCCCAAAACCCCTTCCGCAGCTTCCATGAGGGGTTCCGGCAAGGTTGGATGTGCATGGATGGTGAGGCTGAGATCTTCTGCAGTTGCTCCGGCCTCAATTGCAAAGACTGCTTCAGCAATGAGAGAGGATACCTCTGGTCCTACCATTTGCACACCTAGCACCAGGTTGGTGTTCTTCTCCGCGACAATCTGGACAAAACCATCAGCGTCCGAAACAGATAGAGCTCTTCCGTTTGCTTGGAACGGAAAACGGCTGGCAATCGTTTCATATCCCTTTGCCTTTGCCTCGCTCTCCGTTAGCCCTGTATAAGCGACTTCTGGGTCACTAAAGATGACAAAAGGCATTGCTTGGAAATCAATCGCACTCTTCATCCCACTAATCACTTCTGCAGCGATTTTCCCTTCGTAACTAGCTTTATGGGCAAGAAGATGACCGCCTGCACAGTCTCCAATAGCATAGACATGTTCAACATTCGTTTGACATTTTTCATTGATTTTAATAAAACCGCGCTGGTCTAATTCGACCCCGATGTTTTCCAAGCCACTGTTCCCTGTATTGGGTTTTCTTCCAATGGAAACTAGACAATAGTCCCCGTTAACAATTTCGTCCTTCCCATTTACCTGAACCTGAACATTTACTTCATTACCTGTATTCTCTCCGCCTTGGACGAAAGCATTCGTTATAACGGTGACTCCAAGCTCCTTCAAATGGCGTTTTACTACATTTGTAAGCATAGAATCCGTACCCGGGAGAATTGTATCGGTTCCCTCAAGGATGGTCACCTTAGCCCCAAATTTGGCATAAGCAGTCCCCAATTCTAAACCGATATAACCGCCACCCACTACAATCAAATGCTTCGGTATTTCCTGAAGCGTCAATGCCTCCGTTGAAGAGATAATCCTTTTTCTATCAAATGGCATATTTTTTAACTCAGTTGGCAAGGATCCTATGGCAAGGATTAAGTCGTTGTACGAATAGAACTGCTCACCGTTTTCGGTTCTTATCCTTACAGTATGAGGTTCAGTGAGATAAGCTTCTCCGCTTATTACTTCGACTCCATTACCTTTCAACAAGGTCTGTACCCCGTTTGTGAGCTTGCTCACGATCCCGTCCTTCCATTTCACTACTTCTGGCATTTCTACTTGAACATCGCCAGAAACCTTAATGCCCATTGCATTTGCATGTCTAATATGTTTTACTCGTTCAGATGCACTTATCAGAGCTTTTGACGGAATACATCCTCGATTAAGGCAAACCCCTCCCAATTCTGCTTTATCCACCAAGACCACTTTTCTTCCTAATTGAGCAGCGCGTATGGCAGCAACGTAACCGCCTGATCCCGCGCCTATAATTAACACATCTACGTCTTTTTGTGCTTTCTCAGTCATCTTTGTTTCCTCCTACCGATTTTAAAGTATTATGTAAAGATTTTAACTATTCATCTACATAACCTGATATTTTTACATATACCCTATTTGAAAGGTTTCTATCTAAATCAAATCAACTATTTGAAAATTATGAGAAAGAGGCTTTCCAAACAAACGGAAAGCCTTCACTTTTATTCTTTAACCCGCATAAGTCGTAAACTATTTAATGCTACCAAAAGAGTTGCCCCCATATCTGAAAGAATGGCAATCCAAAGCGTTAGCCAACCAGGTATAACTAGTAGTAATGCAATGACTTTAATAGCAATAGCAAAGGTAATGTTAGCCTTAATTATATTTAGAGCTTTACGGCTTAGTTTTACAGCAAATGGAAGTTTTCTCAAATCATCTCCCATTAACGCAACGTCTGCCGTCTCAATAGCTGTATCTGTACCAGCACCACCCATTGCTATTCCAACTGTAGAAGCTGCCAATGCCGGAGCATCGTTAACACCGTCACCAACCATGGCTACATTCCCATGCTCTGATCGTAACTGTTTGATATAATCCAATTTATCTTGAGGCATTAATTCTGCCTGAATATCAGATACTCCAACATGCTCTCCTATTGCCTTTGCAGTACCTTGATTATCGCCAGTTAGCATTATTGTTTGTTTGATCCCTAACTGATGTAGCTTTTGAATCACATCTTTGCTTGATTCACGAACTTCATCTGCTACGGCAATAACTGCAAGAATATTTTGTTCTGTACCAATTATCATCGCAGTTTTCCCTTGATTTTGGAGGTGTCTAACCTTATCCTCGAACTCTTGGCTAAAGTCGGGAACAAATAATTCCTTGAAAAGTTTTGGACTGCCTATATAATAGGTTGTTCCGTTTATAAACCCTTTTATACCTCGACCCGTAATAGAAGAAAAATCCTCCACATTTACATCTGAATAAGAGATATTTTCTTGTTCTGCTTTTTTCATAATCGCTGAAGCAAGAGGGTGCTGCGAACGGTACTCAAGAGCTGTAATGATGGAAAGCAATTCTTTCTCTTCCATTTTTTTATTTAATACTGTAAAGTCTGTTACAACTGGAACACCTTTTGTCAGTGTACCGGTTTTATCAAATGCGATGGCCTTTAAGGCTCCCAATTCTTCTAAATAAACCCCTCCTTTTACAAGGACACCTTTTTTCGCAGCATTCCCAATCGCTGAAACAATAGAAATAGGAGTCGATATGACCAACGCACAAGGGCAACCAACAACAAGAACAGCTAACCCTTGATAAACCCATGTTTCCCAACTGCCATCAAAGAATAAAGGCGGGACTATAGCAACTAATGCAGCAATGACCATTATGATTGGTGTATAATATTTAGCGAATTTTTCAACAAACGCTTGAGATGGAGCGCGTTCCCCTTGGGCTTCCTCTA
This sequence comes from Marinilactibacillus piezotolerans, assembly GCF_900114235.1. Classification (GTDB taxonomy): domain Bacteria; phylum Bacillota; class Bacilli; order Lactobacillales; family Carnobacteriaceae_A; genus Marinilactibacillus; species Marinilactibacillus piezotolerans. The sequence goes on from NZ_FOSJ01000083.1 coordinate 4,015, forward strand.
CAAGATGAATAATTTTAGAAATCGTTGTATCTTCTACTAGTTTGGTTATTTTTACTTCAAGTAACCCTTCTTCATTTAAAGTACCAGCAAATACTTCATCATCAACGATTTTGGCAACAGGGACTGACTCACCTGTTATAGCTGCCTGATTGACGGCAGAGTAACCACTGACAACGACACCATCCATGGCAATCTTTTGACCAGGTTTAACAATCATAATATCTCCAACCATGATATCATCAACATGGATCATGATTTCTTGCCCATTCCGCCTTACAAGGGCTTCCTTTGGCGCGATGTCCATTAATGAACGAATCGATTGTCTAGCTTTGTCCATAGAAAACCGTTCCAGAGCTTCACTAATCGCAAAGAGTATGACAACAAGGGAAACTTCAGCCCATTCTCCTATAATGGCACCACCTATAACAGCTACTGTCATAAGGGTTTTCATGTCAAAGTCAAAATGAATCAAGTTTTGTAAACCGACTTTAAAGAGTGATAATCCTCCGATTAACATAGATGCTACAAATAATAATGTAGTAACAATGTTCTCATCCCCATTAACAGATGAGGAAAGGTAACCAAAGACAAGAAATAAGGCTGAATAGAGTAAAGTGCTCTGTTTTTTATAGAATGGCACTTTTTCTTCTTTTTTAACCTCTTTACCCTCTTGAGAAGCCTGTTGTCTCCGTTCATCAGGAGCCACCTTTAAGTTTTCAAAAGCGCCAGCCTTTTCTAATTCTTCAATGGAAGTTTCACCATAAACCGATATTTTTGATGCCCCAAAGTTTACCTTGGCATCTTGAACACCTGGAAGCTCTTTAACATTTCTTTCAAATTTCCCTGCACAATTTGCACATGAAAAACCTTGAACTCGGTATACATTTTTTTCTTGATTCATCTCTTGTGGTACTTGACGTCTCGTTTTTTCCGGAATTACTTTCAAGTTCTCAAAAGCACCCGCTTTTTCTAGCTCTTCGATCGTTGGCTCGCCGTAAACGGAGATCTTGGAGGCGCCGAAGTTCACTTTGGCGTCCTGTACTCCTGGTATGTCTTTGACGTTTCTCTCGAACTTCCCGGCACAGTTTGCGCAAGAGAACCCCTCAACTCGGTACACATTTTTCTCTGCTGATGTTATTGTTTCACTCAACTTTAACGACCTCCTTTTGGTGTGCAAAAGCAATTTTTATGAGATTTTTTACATGGTCATCATCCAATGAGTAGAAAGGTTCTGTTGCAAAGTTTTAAATCTACTATCAAATAAGGTAGAATAATAGAAAAAGATAGCAGGAGGAATGACGATGAATCATTTTAAAGGAAAGCAATTTCAGCAGGATGTGATTATTGTAGCCGTGGGCTACTATCTTCGTTATAACCTTAGCTATCGTGAAGTTCAAGAAATCTTATATGATCGTGACATTAACGTTTCTCATACGACGATTTATCGTTGGGTGCAAGAATATGGCAAACTACTCTATCAAATTTGGAAAAAGAAAAATAAAAAATCCTTTTATTCATGGAAAATGGATGAAACGTACATCAAAATTAAAGGAAAATGGCATTAT
>NZ_FOSJ01000037.1 GCF_900114235.1 Marinilactibacillus piezotolerans
CTGAAATTTCTCTTCGAAATCATTGAACGTCGCTACGACTCCGGCTCCACCATCTATTGTACACAATTTAGAAAGTCAGATTGGCATAAAAGATTAGGAGGCGGTGTTCATGCGGACGCCATTATGGATAGAATCGTGCATAATGCCGTATGGTTTGATACAGGTCAATTAAATATGCGAGAACAGTTAGCTAAAGCAAGTACTAACTAAATCCTGTCACAACAAGCCACGCTTTCACCGAGCGTGGCTATTTAGTGGACTCTAAGCACGAACAAGTGGACTTGTAATGGATATTGAGAGACTCATTCTTGCGAATAGGCGGGTCTATAAGCGCGTAATAATCACATTTTTCAAACTACTGCGTATATCACTTTCATAGTGATCACCAATATATAATATTTCATTACCATTTAATTTAAGTCTATCTTCTATTACATCAAAAATTTTTTTGTTAGGTTTGGCTACTCCTAACTTCTCTGAAATAAAAAAACTATCGTGCTGAATATATTTATTTATACCCAGATTATGCAATTTTTTTAACTGTGTCTTTTCAGGACCATTTGTTAATATAAATAATTGAACATTTACAGTTTTTAAATAATCGATTAATTTTTTCATTCCAGGTCTAATTTTTATCTGATCTCTAAAATGAAGACATACACTATTGAAAATGAGTGCTTGCTCATTACTTAGTTCCCATCCCAGTTCCTTATAAGTGTCTATAACCCGATCTGTTTTATAATCCAATTCCCCTTTTATTCCTTTAACAAAATTTTGAAATTCTATGAGCGATTTCCGCTGAAATACTTGATTAAATTCTTCAAAAGAAGTTTTAGTTGAAAGAATATTTCTTTCCATAATAGTGTATGCTTTTTCATAAACTTGATTTCTATCATATAATGTATCATCTAAATCTAACCCTACTGCCTTAATCATTTTATTCCACCTTACCTTATAAATCTGTTTAATCTTTTTCTATAAGAAAATATATTAACTATTTTTTAAAATAAATTTTTCGATGGCATATTGAACACCATCTTCATCGTTACTTAGAGTTACATAATCTACACTGTTTAGTACTTCTGGAACTGAATTCTTCATACCAATAGATACACCGGCAATTTTTATCATAGGTAAATCATTTAATCCATCCCCAATAACCACGATATCTTTTTCATCAATTTTAAGCTGTTTCGCTAATGATAATATAGAACTTCCTTTATCAATCCCTTGAGGCAGAAATTCAATTAAATAAGGTTGTGAGAAAACAATACTAAATTGACGAAAGAACTGTTGTGGAATCATATTTGTTACTTCTTTCATTCTTTCAGGTTGGAAAAACAACAATACTTTCGCGATAATATCCAAATTCTTAATATTCTCTAATTTAATTTCTTTCATTTCCATTTTGTTTAAACCAGCATCATATTTCATTAAATTGGTTGTTTTTTCAGCGGTAGTATAAAATTCTTTAGAATCTAATACCGCCACATCTACGTTTATTCTTTTAGCAAACTGTTGAATTTCCATAAACTCAAGTAAATTCAAACTATAACTTTTTGTAGTATTCATTTTGGGATCTACAATAATGCTTCCATTTAAACCAATAATATATAGATTTTGCTTGATTTTCTCTGGAATCATGTTTATGACTCCTTTTAATGGTCTGCCTGTTGTTAAAACTAGATGAAAATCTTTTTTAGTATCTAATTTTTCCAAGAAATTAAGTTGTTTATTAGTAATATAATTTTGAGAATTCAAAAGTGTTCCGTCCATATCAATTGCTATTAATTTCATATACCCTCCTAATGTAAAAAGAATGAAGGAAAATAATTCTTCCTTCATTCTAATTCAATTATTTTATTCGAAACCTTCGTCAGCTTTACCTTTATTCCAAATTTCATTATGGCTTACCAAATCATTAATATCTCCAATTTTATATCCTTTAGAATAAAATCCATCAAGGATACCAAGTTTTTGAAAAATTGTTTGCTTATACGCAATTTCTGCATTCCATTCTACGGTATCAATAATCTGCAGAGCTTTATTTAGTGCTTCAACTCCATCTAATCCTGGTGTGAGAACTAAAACTCCGTGGCTATCTAATAAATATTCTTTAGGTAATCTTGAATCTTGCTCTAATTCACCTTTAACGATCGCTGCTAATTCAGGTGTAGTATTTGGCTCGAAATCAAGTACTTTGATATACTCAACTTTTTGTGTAGCTTCAGTAAGATTTGGCATATCTAAATGACTGGTTGCCCAAAACATAGCATTTGGGGCATGGGCATGGAATACACATTTAATTTCAGGATTTGTTTCATAACAAGCAAAATGCATATTAATTTCTCTTGTAACTTCTCCTTCACCAGCCACCTTTTCTCTCGTTTCTAAATCAACAACTAATACCTGAGATGCACTCAATACACCGTGATAAGTTTCAGACATCATAGATGGTGTCATAATAATGTAATCTTTTCCATTTTCATCTGTCGTCTTAAATGAGAAGTTTCCTCCTGCTGTATTAGTATTTTTTCGATAATAAGTTAACTCTACCGCTTTTGCTAAACTTTTTCTTTCATCTTCGAATAAAATTCTGCCTTTTGTCATCTAAATGATACCTCCAATTATTTTGCTTTCGATTTGTACAAAGCATTGTAAACTTGTTTAGAACTTTCCCTTTTCGCATCTTGCTTTTTATCATATTCTTGAAAAAGATCAGAATAACCTTTTCGGTATACTAAGAATGCTATAATTATAGTTAGTACATTATATAAAAAATTATTTGTATTTAACCCAACTAAGAATAAGCCACATGCAATCATCAATAATAAAATCCATATTATTCTATTATTTTTCATTAATAGCTTCATACCTTTCTGAAGGAATCTTTTCAGCATTCATAACTTTATAAAGCCATACATACAATGCTATAAAAATTGCTGCTCCTCCAATAGCTAACCAATTCCCTTTAAAAGCCTCTGCAAACATAATTCTGAATTCAGGAGCTTCGATAGTAGACCACGTAATTAAGCCACCCTCATCAACTTCTACAGCACCTGTTGTATTTGCTAATCCTGTAAGAATAGGTGCAAAGTAAGTTGCACTATAAAGATAAAGTGGTGTAAATAGGACCCCTAAAATTAACATTCTGTATAGGTTTCCTCCTGTTAAGAGTAATCCACCAACTGCAATTGAATAGTTTAATACGCCAGCAATAGGTAATACAATGTTTCCGGGTAAAAACAAGGAGAATCCAATGAACACAGGAACTATCAATATTAATGTAACCCATATTTCAGAACGGCCGGCTAGTACTGGCCAATCCATGCCGATGAAAACCTCTCTATCTTTAAATCTTTTCTTCATAAATTCACTCATTGCATCAGCTAATGGTGATAGTGATTGCATAAACAATTTACTTATCATTGGGAATAAAGTCATGGCAGTACCCACTTGAATTGCTAAATTCAATGATCCTGAAAGTCCATAAGCTCCAGCAAAGCCTAGTAATAATCCTATCAAAAATCCCATGACTGAATTTTCAGAAAAGATACCAATCTTTTTACGTAGAGCATCTGTATTCGCCTTTTTATTTAAAAACGGTACTTTATCCATTAATTTATTGATTGGCAACATCAAAACTGCTGAAAGAATCATAGGATGAGTTACTGTTACTAAAGGAATATTAGTTAAATCTTCAATATGTTTTTGGAACATATCTCCTAACTTCAACTCTACAATAACTTGAATCCCTGCTACTAAAAATCCTGCCCAAAGTTGTCCACTTACAAAATAAACTAAGTAAGCAGTTAAAGCTTTTCCCCAGACATTCCACATGTCAACGTTAAGTGTCTTCGTCCAGTTTAAAGTCAGCATAATAATATTGATGACAATCTGTATAGCAAAAAATACAAATGCATAAACCCAAGACCAGGTAATACTTGCCGCACCTGTCCAACCCAAGTCTAATGCTGGTAGCGAAATACCCGTATTTAAGGCAAGTGCTTCAGAAGCTGGTGCTACTGCATTTGACATAAACTCGATTACAAGGTTCATGCCTGTAAAAGCTACACCTAAGGTTAATGCAGAGATAAATGCTCTTTTAAGTGGCATTTTTGCGATAATACCTATAATAAAAATAATAATTGGAACAAATACTGCAGATCCTAGATTAAGGACCCATTGTATAGTACTTTCAAAAGCTCCCATTTTTTCCCACTTCCTTCTCTATTTTTTAGTAACTTCTACAATTTTTTCATACGTATCTTCTAAACCCATTCCGGTTAAGAAAGGAATACCCGGGAAAACAGATACTCCTAGTTTTTCGGCTTGATCTAAAACTTCTTGATCTGGCTTTGCAATATATACATAAATACTTGCACTTGGTAATTCATTTGTAATAGATTTATAATCCACTGCTTCTACTGGATAATCAATGTTGTCATTTTCAAATTTATTTTTAATTTTTTCAGCTATCGTTGTACTCGTTGCTACTCCACTACCGCATGCTACAATTAATTTTTTTGCCATTTTAAGTACCTCTTTCTATATATTAGTTTTTATTAATTCGTACATATCTTTCTCATCATCAATAGATTTTAGACTTTTTATGAAATTTTCATTCATAAAAAGTTCCATTAATTTTGATAATAGTCCTACTTGCTTATTTGGTTCTTTAATTCCTAAAAAGAAAAAATAATTACATTCTAATTCCGTATTATCTCCCATTTGGAGCATTTGAATGGGTCTATTATTTCGAGCAATATAAATAAATGGTTCTTTAATATATTCTGGATCCGAATGGGGTAGCGCAATATTTAAAGATTGGGTCGCTAAACCTGTTGGATACTTAGCTTCTCTATCGATAATACCTTCTAGATACCCCTCAGTAACATAATTTTTCCTATATAAATCCTCACCTACATTCTGAAACAATTCTTTTTGGTTCTTTCCATCTAAATGAATGTTCACAAGATCTGGGATTACCATGTTGTTATACATAACCAAAACCTCCTTTTTTGTTAATATTTTTTCTTTATAGTGTTATTATACTAACATTCTAGTTTTTGTCAACGCTTTCCATAACATTTTTTCAAAGGTATAATCCTTTATTTTACTAGCTTTATAAAAATATCATTTATTTTCTTTCAAAAAAATATGATATTTTTCACATCTTTTGTTATAATACAAACATATAATGTTAATCTATATAGTAGAAGGAGTGAATTAGTTGTTATGAAGAATGAACGACAAAAAAAAATAATCTCCATTTTGGAGGTAAATGAATATTGTTCAATCAGTGAACTGGCTAAAACATTGAATATTTCTGAGATGACTATTCGACGTGATATCAATGAATTGGAAAAAGAAAAATTATTATTTAAAGAACAAGGGGGGGCTCGAAGAAGAAACAGAGTATTATCTACTGATGAAAAAATTAATAAGCATATTGAAGAAAAAGAATATATAGGGACAGTCATGAATAGTATTATCCATGACAATGATGTGATTTTCATTGGTGCTGGTACAACTGTCTATCATGCAATAAAATCTATTGATAAATTGTATAAATCAATTATTACAAATAGTCTTTTTACTTTTAACTGGTTAGTACAAAATAAATTTGATAATATTTTTTTAACTGGCGGAGAACTTTATCAGCGTACTAGTGAATTTGTCGGGTTACATGCTGAATCTTTTTTTGATAATTTAAATATTGATATAGCATTTTTATCTACGAATGGAATATATAATGAAAATGTTACAACTTCGAACCCCTCATTAGGTCGTTTACAAGTTAAAGTAATGAATGCTTCTAAAAAAAATATATTGATTGCTGACAGTTCAAAATTTGATTATTCTGACATGTACACTTTCACTACATTAGACAAAATAGATAGCGTTATTACGGATAATAAAATATCTGATGAGAAATTTGAATATTACAGCAAATATACAAAAATGATAAATAGGAGGATAGACTCATGATTTTAACTATTACTCTTAATCCTTCTATGGATTATATATATCATATTGATCATTTTAATCTCGGAAAACAAAATAGATTCAATACTCCTACAAAAATGCCCGGTGGAAAAGGAATAAATGCTTCTCGTACGATCGCCTCTTTAAATACAGAGGTACTAGCTTTTATTTTTCTTGGGGGGACTAACGGGAAAATAATTTACAAAGAATTACAAAAAGAAAAATTTTCTAATTACCATATCAAAATTGAAGAAGAATCCAGAAACGCCATAACTATTATGCATGATAATGAAACTCATACCGAAATTGTTGAAAAAGGGCCTTTAATATCTGAAGAGAAAAAAATAGAGACTTTTAATTCTATTCTTGAAATTATTAGCGCAAATCATATCAACATTGTCAGCGTTAATGGTTCAGTAAACAGTGAAAATGAATTTTTTTATAATGAATTGTTAGAAGTTCTTAGAACAAAGATTAATCATGAAATAATTATTTTAATGGACGTTTCAAAAGAAAAATTAAAAAATATTGTAAATAAAAGTAAATATCGACCAGATTTTATTAAACCTAATCTCTTCGAATTTGGGGAGCTTTATGATAAAGAAATTACAGAAAAATCTGAAGTTATAGAGATGCTTAAACTGCATAATATAGATATCCCCTATGTATTAGTATCGTGTGGAGGAGATGGAGCAGTAGCAAAAATGAAAAACAAAATTTATGATGTAAGTATCCCAAGCATTCAGCTAGTTAATCCTACTGGTTCTGGAGATGCTACTGTAGGTGGAGTCGCTTACTCATTTGAGAATCACTTTAGTGACGAAGAAATTCTTAGACAAGCTATGGCTTGTGGTGTAGCAAATGCAATGGAATCGGGTGTCGGAGTTGTTTCGCAAGAAAATGTGAATGCTATTTCTAAGCAAATAACGATCAAAGAAGTACATTCTTTTTAAAAATCTATGACTAATTAAATAAAAAACATTGATATAATGCTTGCCTATAAATATCAATGTTTTTTATTATATATTCTCTTTTCCAATTTGATTCTGTTTCATTCCAACCTTAAACTTACTAATATATATAATTTATATTTTTTCTTTAAAAATTTTTAGGACATTAGAGGTTCTTCCTAATATATCTTCCCTTTTAGAATGCCAAAAACAAACAAAGAAATCGCATATAATTTTATCAAAAAAATCCCAGTCTAAACCTATGAAATTGTTTCAAAATAATCATTAATAAATTATGGTTAAAAGCTATAAAAATAGAAAAGATCTCTTTAAAAAGAGATCTTTTCTATATAATTTTAACTAAAATAAATCTAACGTTTTACTCTACTTGTTTCTGCTCTCTCTCATAAATACCACCTTTGCCAAAGAAATCTTTTGTAGATTTAGCAATGACTGGACTTAGAATCAATAATCCTATCAGGTTAGGTAGAGCCATCAATCCATTTAGCGTATCGGCTAATGCCCAGACTACTCGCAGACCTCCAACTGATCCAATCACAATTAATGGTAGATAAACTAGTCGATAGATAATGATGGATTTTGGTCCGAATAAGTATTCCATGCAGCGTTCTCCATAATAAGACCAGCCTAGTAACGTTGAAAATGCAAAGAATATCAGTCCGAATGTCACGACATATCCACCATATGGTAATCCTTCTTCAAACGCTGCAGTCGTCAGTGGTGCACCATCGAGTCCAGTATCCCATGCTCCTGTCATAACGATAACTAAAGCAGTTATCGTACACAAAACGATTGTATCTGCAAACACTTCAAATACACCCCATAAGCCTTGTCTTACTGGGTGATCTGTGGTTGCTGCCGCATGTGCGATCGGCGCACTACCAAGACCCGCTTCATTCGTGAATATCCCTCTGGCAACACCATATCTTATAGAAAGCACAATAGAAGAGCCCACAAATCCTCCAGCCGCCGATGAACCCGTAAAGGCATCATGGAAGATCACTCTGAATGCTTCTGGTATCAAACGAATATTCAATAAAACAATACTCACACCACCGATAATATAGACAGCTGCCATAAATGGCACAATAATTTCTGTAACTTTTCCAATCGATTTGATTCCTCCAAGAATAACCAATGCGACTAATATCGCCAGTACGACTCCGGTTATTAAAGGATTGATCCCAAATGTAACATTTAAAGAATCCGCCACTGAATTGGATTGAACCATATTTCCGATTCCAAATGTCGCCAATGTTCCAAATACTGCAAAAATGACTGCCAGCCACTTCATATTAGCGCCTTTGCTTAAGTAATACATCGGTCCCCCGACAAACCGGCCGTCCTCTGTTTTCTCTCTATATTTAATAGATAAGACAACTTCACCATATTTTGTCGCCATACCAAACATTGCGGCGACCCACATCCAGAAAACTGCGCCTGGACCACCGATAGCTATCGCCGTTCCGACACCCGCAATATTCCCGGTGCCAACCGTTGCCGCTAAAGCTGTAGAGACCGCTTGAAAGGCTGTGACTTCTCCTTCTCCGACTTGGTCTTTTTTAAACATCTTAAAAAATGTTTCTTTAATTATATAACCGAATTTAGTAAAAGTAACAAAATGTATATATATCGTTAAAAAAATACCTGTTCCGAAAATCAGTAATAATAATGGCCATCCCCAAACCAGGTCATTAACAAACTCGTTGACCTTCATGATCCATTCCATAAAACCTTCCATACATCAGACTCCTTCAATTTACTTTTCATATTATAATTAATAATAATACCACATTAAAGAAGTCTGATGTTGAGCAAATTCATGAAAAGAATTAAGGTTGCGTTTACAGTTTTGTTTTTTAAATTTCCACTAACTAAACAAAATTTAATCCGGATAATTTACCTGTTTCTACCAAGATGGTACTAATGCTCCTTTAAATTCTTCTTCAATAAATTGTTTGATCTCAGGAGTCTTGTAATACTCTACAAATTGTGCCAATGCTTCGTCATCTTTATTTTCTGTTCGAGATACAATGTAGTTCACCTGGAATAAGTCATCTACATCTTCCATAAACAAACTTGTTTCAGCTGGATTCATTCCGGCATCAAGTACAAAGTTCGAGTTAATTCCTGCTGCTCCAACATCTTGTAATTGTGCTGGTAATTGAGCCGCTTCAGTTGTCACAAAATCCAGATTTAATGGATTTTCCTCAATATCACTAGTTGTTACCTCTATACTTGAACCTTCAGGCAGTGTAATCAGACCCGCATCTTCAAATAGTTGCAGTGCACGTCCTTCTTGGGTTGGTGAATTAGGAATTCCAATAACATCCCCTTCTTTGATTTCACTGATGTCACTATATTTTTCTGAATAAATCCCCATAGGAATAGTAACTGTCGGCTCTATTTTCGTTAAGTCATATCCGCTGTCTTCTACTACCGTATCTAAGAAAATGCCAGTCTGAAAGGAATTAATATCCAAATCACCTTCTGCTAAAGCTGTATTAGGTTTTACAAAGTCTGTAAAAGAAACGACTTCTATTTCCAGTCCATCTTCTGCTGCAATTTTTTTAACTTCGTTAACAATGTCTTCGTGCGGTCCCGCCGTGACACCAACTGTTAGGACACCATCACTCAACAAATCCTCAGATTCTGCAGAATCTGATTGTCCAGCTCCACACCCCGTTAAAATTACTCCTGTTGCTATAGTTGCTAATACTCCCCATTTTTTACTCATTCTAATTCCTCCAAATATTATTTTAATTTATCCCGTTTAAAAACTTACACTTTTACTGAGTAAGGTGATAATCGTGCAATTCGTCTGGCTGCTTCCAATAATCGGTCGTCTGGTTGGGACAACCCAATACGGACATAACCTTCTCCTAGACTTCCAAATCCATCTCCCGGAGCAACTAATACATGTGCTTCGCTCGCCAGGAATTCCATAAACTCTTCTGAAGTGAATTCTCCCGGTGCTTTCATCCAAATATAAAAAGAACCTTTTGGTTTGTTGATTTCAAGTCCACTTTCCGCTAATTCAGCTAAGAACAAATCGCGTCGTCGCTCATATGTAGCCGTCAATGCTCGGACAGATGACTGGTCTTCTCTTAATGCTTTCGCTGCTGCTCTTTGGATTCCCCCGTACCAGCCACAGCCAGTATGATCCTGCAGCAAATTGATTCCTTCGATGACAGAAGCGTTTCCGACTGCAAAGCCCATGCGCCATCCTGCCATATTATGCGACTTAGATAACGTAAAGAACTCAATTCCAATATCCTTAGCTCCAGGTGTCTGCAGAAAACTCAATGGTCGTTCGCCATCGAACCCGATTGTGCCATAAGCAAAGTCATGAGCCACACAAACATTATTCTTCTCTGCAAACGTAACTGTTTCAGCAAAAAATTCAGGCGTTGCCACTGCAGAGGTTGGATTATTCGGGTAATTTAAAAACATCAGTTTAGCTGCTGCAGCTGCCTCCTTACTGATCAGGTCATATCTCGGTAAGTACTGATTTTCTGCCAGCAAAGGCAATTCTGCTACTTCAGCACCTGCCAGGGCAATACCTGACAAATAGTCCGGATAAGTTGGATTTGGCAACAACACCATATCTCCAGGATTTAATAAACATTGACTGATCTCAACAATCCCAGCTTTTGAACCCTGTAGAATCGCTACTTCTTTCTGGGGATCAAGCGTTACTCCATACTCACGCAAGTAATACTCAGCAACTGCCTCTCTCAAGTAATCAAATCCTCTAGCTGGTCCATATTGATCATTTATCGGATCACTGGCAGCTTCTTTTAGTTCGTCCACAATAAATTCAGGTGCCGGCAAATCTGGATTTCCAACCCCTAAGTCGATCACATCGGTATATTTTTCTTTATACCCTTTCTTTTTTTCTGCAAGATAACTGAAATATTGTCTCGGCAATCGTTTTAATGTATCTGAAGTCTCGAAATTAACCATCTTTTATCCTCCGTTCTATTTAGATGATTTTACCTTTATATATTCTTCTAGCTCTACTATGGCGTTTGTCATTTCCCGTTGAGAAACTGGATAACCAGATTCTTTTAGAGTGGCATCCTTGACTATTTCCCCGGCGAATGTTTCTAATTGCTCATTTGTCAGGTAACTTAATTTCAAGTCTGCTAACGACTTGGGTAATTTTAATTCTTCATAGAAGTCAGTCATCTGATCTATTTCGCGCCATTTTCCCTCATAGGCTAACTGTATCATCACACCATAGGCTACTTTTTCACCGTGCAGGTATGCATGTGTTTCTGGAAAAACAGTGATTTTATCATGAACCGCATGTCCGATAGTTGTACGTGCATAGCCATCTCCCAGCCCGCCAACCAGACCACTCACAGCAATAATTGTTTCCACAACCTGAATGAAGGCTGATGTTAGTGACTGACCCTTTATGTCAGCTACCGCCTGCTCTCCATACTGAACAATGTTATTCTTACAATTCAAAGCTGCAGCTCGTGCCATAAGCAGAAATGCATTATTTTGGTGTGCTGGTTGCGACAAGATGACATCAGATTCATACCATTTGGCTATCGTATCCGCCACTCCGGCAATAAAATAATTTACTGGAGAATCAAGCACCAGCTTCGGTTCAATCAGCAATATCCCTACTTGCTTAGAATGAATATCATGTCCCAAGCAAACACCGTCAGCTGTATACATTACACTTAAAGGTGTCCAAGGTGCACAGTTACTTGCTAGAGTTGGAATCAAGATAGAGTTTACTTCCGGAGTTTTAGCGGCTGCATATTTGACTGTATCCATTAGTTTACCGCCACCTACACCAATAATGGCATCGGCATTTATTTGACTGGCAAAATCTGCGATGCGCTCAACTTCTTCATAAGTACATTCTCCATTAAATGCACTCAACTCTATTTCAACATCGCTTCCCAGCAGCTCTGACAGAAAAGGTTGGGCAATTTCCCAAGAGGTTGTTCCATGGATGATCACAATTTTATGAATATCATGTTTATTAAGTCTTTCATTCAGTGAATCTAATACACCTACTCTGCATTCATACTCTTGAGGACCCGTTCTCACGATTAATGACATATCTTTATCCCTCCAATTTTTCAAAAAAAAATTCCGCCCTCACACAAATAAACTTTGTGCAAGGACGGAAAATAAAATTCTCTCGCGTTACCACCTTGATTTACAACCACTTCACAGTGACTGCCTTAACCAGTGCGTTCAGTCCTATAGACTTACTGATACTGTGGCGCTTTATCGGGCGCACCCGTAACGGTTTGAAGTTCACAGAACCTTCGACCGTTTCACTCCAAGACCATCTTCCATCCCATTTCCGCTACCTCATCCCACCAACAGAGGCTCTCTATAAACATACTCCAGAATGTACTCTTCTCTTCAACGTGCAAGTATTATACTCTTTTTAATATTTATCTAATCATGATTTAATTTCCATAATAATAGCAGTCTAAAAATCATTTGTCAAATGTATTTATATATATATTCCTGATCCAGATCATCAATCCTATAATGGCTCCGATTCAAGTGATATCACCCCAGCTCCGGCACAATTACTAAGATGAATTTCCTCTATTTCACTCTTTTAAAAGTTTAGATTATTATTTTTATCTATTAGGTCTTCGCTAAAATTACTCATCTCTATAAAGTTATATTTTCCACCGTTGGTTTCCTGCACTTTTTCACCTATATAGTTAAATTCAACTTGTTCATATAACTTTATAGCTCTCTGATTGAAGTCCGCTACTGATAACCATACTTTTACATATGAGTGTTCTTCTTTTATGTACTGCAAGATTGTTGTAACAAAGTTCTTCCCCAATCCTTTCCCTGTTAAATCAGGTTTCAATCCCAGACCAAGTTCGATTTCATTCTCTCCTGACTCTTTAGGGAAAACACCAAAGAATCCAATCAAATTATGATTCTTTAATACTGAATAATAGTGATCACCACGAGATACAGGGTCAATAATTTCTTCATAGTCTTCCCGATCCACTGTCATATCGTAAAAATCATATGGCTGTGGATACTTCCATTCGTCCGCAATCTCGATAGCTTCTCTTTGATTCATTAATCTGATTTGTATGTTATCCATTATCTGTTTTACTCCTTTTTAATTTCCTTTATTACAAACTAGTTGTTGCAACTGATACTATTGCTTTTCCTATTGAACAATTATAATACGCCAAATTTTAATATTATACTTATTGATTATTTTACAATTTAAATTTTACTTTTCATAGTCTTCATGTATTGTCTGAGAACTACAAATTATTAACCGTTACTTCGTAAACTTTAGTATGCCGACCTGTTTCAGGTAAAATATCATCAAAGTATATCTTCCTTCTAGCTAGTTTCTTATTCAGTAATGTTTTCTTTGTAAATGCCTATCTATTCTAATTAATTCATGTGAATGACTATAAGTTAGTTTAATTTAGATTAAAAGAAAATAATGTTCATTCCGTTTGAATAAAATTCACAATTGGAATAGAATTGAGATGTCAAATCATATAGGAGGATCATATAATGAGATACACAAGTGGAAACTACGAAGCATTCGCAAGAAGTCGGAAACCTGAAGGCGTTGATGAAAAGAGCGCTTATATTGTCGGTGCTGGCTTGGCCGGATTATCAGCTGCTGTTTTTTTGATACGAGATGGACATATGCAGGGTGAAAATATTCACATTTTCGAAGAGCTGTCCCTTTCAGGTGGTTCTTTGGATGGAACCTTTATTCCACACGACGGGTTTGTTACTCGTGGTGGTCGTGAAATGGAAAGTCATTTTGAGTGTTTATGGGATCTTTTTCGCTCTATTCCTTCTCTTGAAGTAGAAGATGCTTCTGTCTTAGATGAGTTTTACTGGTTAGATCACGATGATCCAAACTCTTCTAATTGTCGTATTATCCATAACCGTGGAGAACGTGTTCCAGATGATGGACAGTTTACATTATCGGAAAAAGCACAAAAAGAATTAGTTGAATTATTCATGACTTCTGAAGACCAATTAATTGGTAAAAAAATTGAAGATGTCTTTAGTGATGAATTTTTCGAATCAAATTTCTGGTTGTATTGGTGTTCAATGTTTGCGTTTGAAAAATGGCATTCTGCAATTGAAATGAGACGCTACGTAATGCGCTTTATTCACCATATTAAAGGGTTACCTGATTTTACTGCATTAAAATTTACTCGTTTTAATCAATATGAATCTTTAGTTAAACCTTTGCTAACATTCTTAAAAGATAAAGGTGTCGACTTCCAATATGAAACACAAATCAATAATATCCAAGTTGACATTGATACCGAAACAAAAGTTGCACGCAATATTTTATTGACCAAAGATGAAGAAACACAAGAAATCCCTTTGACTGAAAATGATTTAGTTTTTGTTACAAATGGATCTATAACGGAAAGTTCTACACAAGGAGACCATTACACACCGGCACCTATAACACATGACTTAGGCGGAAGCTGGAAACTTTGGAATAACTTAGCCAAACAATCTCCAGAATTCGGGCATCCAGAAGTCTTTTATGAAAATCTTCCAGACGAAAGCTGGTTTGTTTCAGCAACCGTTACTTGGGAAAATTTTGATATTGAGCCTTATATTTCTCGTTTAACACGACGGAAATTGAGAACAGGAAAAGTCGTTACCGGTGGCATAATCACTATTAAGGATTCAAACTGGTTAATGAGCTTTGCAATACACCGTCAACCACATTTCAAGGGACAAAATGATCACCAAACGATTATGTGGGTATATGGCCTTTTATCAAATAAACCAGGAAATTATATAAAAAAACCAATCGAGCAATGTTCCGGTCAGGAGATTGTACAGGAATTAATGTATCATCTAGGAATAGTGGAAGAAGATATTCAAATGCTATCTGAAAAATCTTGTAAAGTGATTCCTGTTTATATGCCTTTTATTACTTCGTACTTTATGCTCAGAGAACCGGGAGACCGACCTTTAGTGGTTCCAAACGGATCAAAAAACTTGGCCTTTATCGGGAATTTTTCAGAAACAGAACGCGATACTGTATTTACTACTGAATATTCTGTCAGAACGGCTATGGAAGCTGTTTACCAGTTACTAAATGTCGAACGTGGTGTTCCTGAAGTTTTTGCTTCTGCTTATGATATTCGCACACTTGCTGATGCGATCTACTACTTGTCAGATAAACAGAAGCTCACAAAAGCTGATCTTCCTTTTGTAAAAAGAAAATTGGTAGATGCTGCTATTAAAAAAACTCAGCATACGTATATAGAAGAGATTCTAAAAGAAGCAAACCTTATTTAACAGCTTCTTATCCATTGTTTCCCATTTGAAACAATTCTTTATATGCAGAATGAGCGTTCCGAAAAATAAAATTACTGAAGAAAAAGCACGTAGACTCTATAATTTAGGGTATGGATGAAGAGATTCGTTCATACCTTTTTTATAGACTTTAAAATATGTTTATTTCAAGAGAAAGCAAATCCCCTACTATCTATCTTATTTCGATAAATCAAAAGTAAACATCCTATTATAATTATTGGTCTGTTCCTAATTCATACCATTTTATATCCTCATATCCGTATTCTCCGGTGGCTCTGAATAACAAGTCTCCATTCACTTTTGCGATTTCTACTGTATCATTGACTTTGTATACAAGCTTTCTTTCTTTCCCTTCAAGATCCATCTGATAAACACCATTGTCTTCTTCTAGATACATAGAACTTCTTCTATATAAGGAATAGAAAATCCCTTGTTCCGTTATGGTAAAGTTGGAGATGTTGTGTTCGACAAGTACTTCTGGTTCAGATTCTAAAGTCGTTTTCACACGGTACAGTCCTTCGTTTTCCCCAATATAGTAATAATAATTCTCCCACTTCACTAGATCGTGCATTTCTTCATTCATAATCGTGCTATGATAATTTCCAGGAGTATCTCGGATAATGGTTTTCAAATCTCCCTCCTCTTCAAAACTACTAATGATCAACTGGTTATTATATACAGCTAGATCTGTAGTAAATTCCGCATGTACACTTTAGACATCATTTCCATTAAGATCCATTTTGTATAAACTAGATTCATCCTCAGCATTAATAAAATAGATCCAGTTATCATAGATATGGAGTTGGGTTGCGCCACCCATCATATAAAGAGTCTCACTTTTTTCATTCTCTAAATTCATTCTTTTAAGTGCAGCCTTATCTTCTATAAAATCCTGCTCTGTGTAATAAAGCCAGTCTCCAACCAGATTCAGTTCTTCTATCTCCCTATTTTTTTCGGCTGTTACAAGAGTCTGACTATCTCTAAGTTCTTGTTTTGCTTTCTTGATTTGATAGCCCTCTTCTACATAAAAAATATATCTATCGTTCGCTACTGCGAAGCTGCCGTTATTAATATTTTCAACAGAGTTTCCTATTATCTGATCTTCCGGCATTTCAACTATGGTCTCTGCCTCCACAAAATTATTGTGGTATAAACGCTTTATCTCCCACAACATACCGCCATTAAGTATGGATGGGAAGATAATGGCAAAAGCTACAGCTCCAATTGTACTTTTATACCAGCCTTTTTCTTTTTTCTTGTCACGATCACTTGTATCCCCGCCAAGATCAATAATCAATTGGTCAACATAGTAATATGGACCTGCGAACTCAAGCCTATTTTGTTTATACTCTGCCGATATTTTACTATTAAGTACGATACGATTTGGAAAATCAAACCTTGGTCTAACGATCATTTCATTATTATGTAAAACCAGAACTTCCCATCGGTTTTCATTTAAGGTTTTTTTGACACCTTCAAAAGTCGGCAGATAAATTCCTGCTTTATGATACTGGTATCTTTTTATCAGAGGCACTAAATAACTCGATAAAGCAATTAAGAATAAAATAAAAGATTCTTCAAATAGATTATACAACTCTATATTGAACGTAACTTCCAAAATAACATATAAGATAAAAAATATGGGTATCAGATATCCCATAGTAGCACGCAATCCGATATCAATCCAATCTCTGATTTTTTCCATTCATACGATCCCCTTTTTTTGATTCAGATTAACTATTTATTGGTTTTTTCTCAAACTTCAATTGCTGTATTGTTCATATGTATTCCTATTAATTACTTCTATCTTAGCAAATCCTGCATTCATTAGAAACCGATTTTTAGTAAATCATTAACAACTTCCTATTTCTTAGAAGGTTACAGAATGATAGATAATAAAGCTAAAATATGTTAAGATAACACTACAATAGAATAGCAAAGCTTATTAAGAGCAAGCGGAGGGAATTGGCCCGATGAAGCTTCAGCAACCGACCTTTTGGCACGGTGCTAAATCCAACAAGTGTGAACTTGGAAAATAAGACCATCATTCAGGCGCACACTTCTTAATTACTAAGTGACGCTTTTTTTATTGCAGAAAATAAAAGGAGAGGTTAAGTAATGGAAGTAACAAATACTGAAGTAAAGCACTATTTCGAGGAGCTGCAGCAGCAATTGTTAGCTCAGCAGGCACACTGGGAGCAAGTCGATCCGTATCCTCACGCAGTAGGGGTTCTGATGCGCGCCAATCGACTCGGCTGGTACGAAAAGATCTTGCCTGAGATTGAGAATGCTATCCATACGCTAGAGGATATTGATTATAGAAAAGACTTTATCAATTAAAAGAATAAGGGGCAGTTATCTGACAGATAACTGCTCCTTATTCTTTTAAAAACTTATATATTTAACACCTTATAGAATAAATTAAATAAAGATTCTAAAAATTTTGGTCCTTTAAAATACTGAAGCATTCTAACTATAATCTTTTAGTCACGGATTTATACACTTCTTTATCACTTCTCTTACCGATTGCTAGAATTTGAATAATCTCCAAACCTTTTTTCGTCTCTCTGAAAACAACTCTTAAACCTGCTTTTTTATGTTTTAGCTTTCTACAGCCTGCAAGCTCTCCTCTTAGAGCTTCACCAACCTGCATACCATATTTTTCAATTTTCAAAATCGATTTTCTTATTAAAATCTGTTGCGATCTGTCTAACTTTTTAAAATCCTGAATAGCCTCTTCAATAAACTCAACTTTATATACCATTTATTTCCACTCATCTTCTTCATCAGGATCAAACTGCATTTCCATTAATGTTTTCCCAAATACTTCTTCGACTGTATAGGTTTCAGGACTTTCTTGTGTATCGTATCGAGCTAACCGCTCAGCAACTTTAGTTTCCAATACCTTTTCTTCTAACTCTTCAATCAAATCTAATAGCCCTTCATACTGTTGTTTCGAAATCATAACGCCCGCAACATTATCCCGATTCAAAATATATACACCTTGTTTTAATTCTTCGGATTTCTTAAAAATATCCATAGGACTTTTTTTCACATCTGAAATAGAGCCCTTTGGTATATTCCTAATCATTTCAATAGCCATCATATCTCCTCCTTTTTAATTTTAATTCTATTATATCATTTTTAAAAGTCTTTAAAAAGTCTTTTAAAATATTGAATTCTATAAAATTCTAACACTACTTATATATTGAACAGAATAACCAAAAAATCTCTAGTATGTATGATCAGAAAGTTCTTTATTATTGATGAGAGATAGCCCGATGACTCACTATAATGTAGGAAAGACTTGCTTTATCTTCAACTTTTGATACTCTAACTATAAATAAACTATTATATGAGTGGTTACCAGAAAGGATACTGATAGAATATGAAAGCATTGATCAACATTGATTATACAAATGATTTCGTGGCTGAAGACGGTACATTGACATGTGGAAAACCCGGACAAGCTATTCACGATAAGGTCTTATCCTTAACAAAAGAATTCTATGTAGCTGGCGAATTTGTGGCTTTTACAATCGACAAGCACACTGAAAATGATCCATACCATCCAGAGACTGGACTATTTCCTCCCCATAATATTGAAGGAACCGACGGACGTCTGCTCTACGGCGACTTGGAAGCTTATTACCAAGAAATCAAAAATGCCAAAACTGTTTACTACACGGATAAAAGACGGTACAGCGCGTTTAACGGGACAGACTTAGAAACAAAGCTGAGAGAACGAGACATTAAGGAAGTTCATTTAGTGGGTGTGTGTACAGATATCTGTGTCCTGCATACAGCGGTAGATGCTTATAACAAAGGGTTCTCGATCATCGTACATCAAGATGCTGTCGCTAGCTTTGATCAAGCTGGGCATGAATGGGCATTAAGACACTTTAAGAATACGCTTGGTGCAAAAGTCGTTTAGTTAACTATAGACAATAAAAATCTCCTCGATTCTATATATGGAATTGAGAGAGATTTTTTAATTCCAATTTGAAATGATGAATACCTACCTGAATATTTTGCAACTTATTGTTTTATTGAATACAATATAATGAGCGACAAATCTTAATGGTTATTTCAATCTGATCTTCACCATAATGGAGTGAGAATATGAAAGTATTTTTTAAATTTTTATTTATTATGAACATCGTTTCAGTTTTACTAAGTATCCTTTACCTTGTCTTCCCTATAGGGACTGTCTATCTGAATGGTTATGGCCTATTATTGATTGTTACACTGACCGGTAATATTATCGCCAGTGTAATTGGAAGCCAATCTATAAAGATAGATTATACTTACCTTATCCTGTCCGGTGTTGGACTTATAGCCGTGATGCTTTTAAACACAGTTGCTTCGTTGTCTCCCACGAATGCATCCTCTAGAAGTATACTATCGATTGGCATCCTTTTTTTAATGATGATCCTGGGCGCTATTGTCACTCGTACACCACATACAAAAAGGTCAACTAGAGGACCTTTTCTAGCACAAAGACAGTCAGAAAAGAAAACAAATAAAGTCATTAGAATCATCCTGATATTATTGTTAAGTATTGTCTTATTAATCGGTGCTTTTTTAGCATTCGTTATAGTAACGGGTATAGATGTAGGATTAGTCCAAGTCGTTATCTCTCAATATAGCTTATTTTACAGCTTGATCTTTCTCAGTATTGCAGGTCTTTTACTTAAAATTTCAAAAGTTAAGCTGCGGTCAATCATAGGAGTAATGATTTCAGTTTTAGGTGTCTCCTTATTTGTACTCTTCAATTTACCTTTACTCACTATACCTTCTTTGTTGAAGGATGCAGAAACCAACTACACTGAAGCATTTGGCGACGAATGGAAGACGATTGGAGAAGACGACTCCTTATTTATGAGCAGTCCAATATCTATTCCAGGTTACTTCTTTGGGGTACCTTCAACAGAATACAATGTTACTGAAGATATCTTGTTTTATGAAGGAACTGAAGGTGTGGACGAAGGACTGGAACTTCGGTTCGATGCATACACACCACCCGTCAATGCAGATCAACTCCCAGGACAAGGATCTACCTTGATACGCATTCATGGAGGCGGCTGGAATTCGGGTAATAAAGGATCCGAAAATTATTCGCAAATAAATAAATACTTTGCTGCTCAGGGATACGTCGTTTTTGACGTTCAGTATGGGTTGAATGACCAAGATCAGTTTGTCGAATTTGCTACTGTTCCTGATGAAATTGCGGGTGATTTTTCAATAGATGACATGGTACGTCATCTGGGAATCTTTACAACTTATCTGGCAGATCATCATGAAGAATACTCAGCGAATATAGACTCCGTTTTCATTTCAGGCGGTTCAGCGGGAGGACATCTGGCTAATGCTGTGGCACTGGGATTATCTAGTGGTGAATACACTGAGCTGTTAGACGACAGACTGACTGTCAATGGAATCATTCCTATCTATCCTGCAAACGGACTAGCTGGTTATCAAGATATCACCGGAGAAGACGAACTGGTCGATCCTGCCTTACTTGTAGAGAAAGATAGCCCACCTGCTTTAGTCTATCAGGGTCAGCACGACACAATCGTTGATCCACAAGTAGCCGAGAACTTTAAAGACGCTTATCTGGAAAATAACAACACCGAAATTGCCATCATCCGCATGCCTTACGGTGAACATGCCAGTGATTTGTACTTCCCTGGATTTTATAGTCAAACCTTCATATACTATATGGAAAGATTTATGTATCAGTATAGATAGATATGGACAGCTCCTATCTTCACGATGAAAATCACTTTCCATCTTTATTAATGTGACATTAAGTATATTTTTGACTTCATGCTTAACGTTGCTTTATCAATGTTGATAGAAATTACTTGATCGACTTTTTAAGTAGTATTTGAATTAATCTATTTTTTCTCTCACTATTAATTCTAAATTTCTTTCTAGTTATCTTTGCATAATATTTTTCAGGAGATTCTCTCAATTTTAGTCCTATTATCTACAATTTCTGAATTACATTGAAACTTTCATGCAAAAAAGAGTCGTATATCAAAAATTACTGTTATGATTTTTAAGTGAAAATTATTCTATTTACTTTGTAATTAATTGTAAGCGGTGAATAGGTGAACACCTACAAATAAAAATCGGACACTTCTATACTAAGAAATGTCCGATTTTTATGTTGAATGTCTAACGACAGTCGTTCTGCACTTTTGGATGCCATGGCAAATAAGCCTCCAAAGGTGTATTTTGTCGATTGGGGAGGTGAGTTAAGAGGTACTCCAGATATTTTCTTGGATGCAATCCGTTGGATTTGGCCGTTTCAACTAGGCTTAACATTGTTGCGACGGCCTGTGCACCTTCTATCGATTTAGAGAAAAGCCAGTTTTTTCTTCCCATAACGAGAGACTTGATGCCTCGTTCAGCCAGATTGTTAGAAAGTACAAGACGCCCGTCTTCCAGTACATTCATCATGCGCTCTTTCAGGTTCAATGCATAGTTGACCGCCGTGCCCAACTTCCCATGCGCCGTCAACGTTTCACACCAGTCAAAAAAAGCCTCAAGCTTGGGCTTTACTACTATTAGGCGCTGATCATACCGTTCATTGACAGATAAGTCCTTTAGGGACTTATCCAACGCAAATAACTCGTTACACAGCGTGACTCCCTTATGAGCGACACTCTTACTGGAATAGTTCTTTGGACGTGCTTCATAGAACTTTCTTCTGATATGTGCCAAGCAGGCAACCATCGTCATTCCTGGAAGATGGTTGTATCCAGAGAATCCGTCACTATGTAGATAGCCGGTATAGTTCTCTAAGAAATCTCTGGGAACAGATCCGCTGCGTGACGGACCTAGCTTGAAGATATGTATGGCTCGCTCGGCATATGCGCCGGTACTGAACAACCACATATAGGACTTTTGTCGCTCTTTGTCGTTTAGTACTTTGAAGGTCGTTTCATCGGCGTGTAGAACCTTCTGGTTCAAAAGGACTTTGTGCATTTCAGCCACCATTGACTACCGCCAGCGAAATGTACCAGCGCTGCCAAGTTTTGTACCACCCTTTGCCATGAAATGTACCAGTCATTGCCAACCTGTTTACCACTTATTAACTTCTGTATAATTAATGTGCATGCCTACGGCATTTAAGCCTAAAGCATGACATTTATTATATGGAGGTTTTTTTATGTTCCAATATAGGAAAGTATTGGAGATGAGGTCTGATGGCTTTTCGCTTCGAAGTATTCGTGCAGCTACTGGTCACTCAAGACAAAAAATAACGGAAGTCATTCGACTTGCGGAAAAAAAGGAGGTGACACTACCGTTAACAGATGAGATGACAGATAAATGGCTCGAAGAGTTTT
>NZ_FOSJ01000049.1 GCF_900114235.1 Marinilactibacillus piezotolerans
GAGTGGCTTTTTCGCCCGCAACAGGTGGCTCTATGTTATGCATTCGTTGGCTCTTTTTTCCACATACGTGGCTCTATTCGTCCGCAATATTCATTTACTTAGCTTTATATAATTTGATCTATCAAATACTTATATCCTAGCTTCTTTTCACATATATGAAATTTAATAGAATTTTAAAATAAGATTCTCTCTGTTTATCCTTCAATTAACTCAATTCGTTGTAAGTCTTAACGATATTCTGAACTGTAAATCCATATGCTTCAACAATTGCGTTTCCTTCCCCGCTCTGACCGAATTTATCTATGGTCACTTTCGCACCTTTCATTCCAGTGTAACGGTCCCAACCGAATGAGGAGCCCATTTCAATAGCTACTCGTTTTGTAACAATTGCTGGAAGGACAGATTCTTTATAATCGTTTGATTGCTTTTCGAATAAATCCATACTTGGCATGGATACAACTGAAACGTCTTCACCATTTGCATTCAATTGTTTCTGTGCCTCGATTGCTAAAGAGACTTCAGATCCAGTTGCAATTAGAATACCAGTCGGTTTCTCGCTTTCAGATGGAGAGATGACATAGGCTCCTTTTTTCACGCTTTCGCGAGCTAGTTTGTTTGTATTCGGCAAGACTGGAAGGTCCTGACGAGTCAATACCAGCATAGTAGGCGTTTTAGTTGATTCTACTGCAATTTCCCAAGCAGCCGCTACTTCATTTCCGTCAGCCGGACGAATCACTGACAAGTTATGCATACCACGATAGCTTGATAGTTGCTCAACAGGTTCATGAGTCGGTCCATCTTCTCCAACCGCAATAGAGTCATGTGTCATGACATAAATTGCAGGGATTTCTGAAAGAGCAGCTAACCGAACTGCCGGACGTAAATAATCAGAAAAAACAAAGAATGTACTAACGTATGATTTCGTTCCACCATGCAATAAAATCCCATTCAATGCTGCAGCCATTGCAAATTCTCTCACACCATACCAGATATTTCGACCATCGTACTGGTCTGCAGAGAAATCGTTCTGATTACTGATCATTGTTTTGTTAGATCCGGATAAATCAGCAGATCCGCCCCAAAAATTTGGTACAGCTTTTGCTATAGCGTTTAATACTTCTCCACTGGAAGCTCGTGTAGCTTTCGCTCCATCCTGTTCTAAATATACAGGAAGATTTTCCTGCCAGTTTTCTGGAAGGGAACCATCCATCATATCAGTAAAGGAAGCAGCCAATTCAGTATGTTTGGCTTTATAAGAGTCTATCCGTTTATTCCAGTCTTCTTCAAATTGTTGTCCTTTTTCAATCATCCGTTCTGAAAAACGTTGTTGTACAGACTCAGGAACGTAGAAGTCTTCCCCTTCCCAAAGATATGCTTTTTTAGTAGCCGTAATACTTTCAGCTCCAAGAGGTGCACCGTGAACAGCAGACGTTCCTGCGTTTTCTGCTCCATATCCAATTACCGTCTTAACTTCGATCAAAGTTGGCTGATCTTTGTTTTCTTTTGCCTGTTCAATTGCTTTATTAATACTTTCAAGATCATTTCCATCTTCTACTCGGATATGCTCCCAGTTATAAGCCTCAAATCGCTTACCGACATTTTCTGTAAATGCCTTTTCAATAGGTCCGTCTAACTGGATATCATTGGAATCATATAAAACGATTAGTTTACCTAATTTCAAATGACCAGCAAGAGAAGCAGCTTCTTGAGAAACGCCTTCTTGCAAATCTCCATCACCACAGAGCGCATACGTGTAGTGATCAACAATGTTATGACTTTCTTTATTATATATAGCTCCTAAGTGTGCTTCAGCCATTGCAAATCCAACAGCATTCGCAATACCCTGACCTAGTGGACCGGTTGTTGCTTCCACTCCATCTGTTATATGCACTTCTGGATGTCCAGGCGTTTTACTCCCCAATTGACGGAAATTTTTCACATCATCAATAGAGACATCATATCCAGATAAATGTAATAAACTGTACAGTAATGCTGATCCGTGACCAGCAGATAGTATGAACCGATCGCGATCAAACCATTTTGAGTTCTTCGGATTCACTTTTAAGTGACGTGTCCATAAAGTATAAGCCATTGGTGCAGCGCCCATTGGTAATCCTGGATGTCCAGAATTTGCTTTCTGAACTGCATCAATACTTAGAGTCCGGAGCGTATTTACCCCAAGTTCATCTATTTTGTCAAACAACTACATTACCTCCAAAGCAAATTTATGATTCTATATTATTCATTAATAAGTTTCTTTTCTGTTGTTTCTTCATAATCTTTGACCATAGTCTCCCAAGAGGTATCGATTTGTTCAGTAAGTCCAAATAATCCGCTTCGCCCAACGATATAGATATCTGGACCGGCTGCATCGATTTTTTTGAAAGTTTTTCTATTAGAAGAACCGTCCATTTCAATAACGTATTTATATCCCTTTTCTTCTCTAAGCTTTTTCAAATCAACGATTTTATCTAACGTACCGTCAATGAATCTCTGCCCAGCAAATCCAGGATCAACTGTCATAATTGTAATTTTATCCAATAAATCAATATAGGGGAAAATTGTTTCAATTGGCGTTTCAGGATTTAGTACGATTCCAGCCTTTAATCCCGCATCATGAATCTGATCAATCAAACGAAAAGCCAGCCCATCTAGCACTTCTGCATGCATGCAGATCCATTCACATTTCAAATCAACTAGTTGCTGAACCCAGAAACTTGGATCAGTTACCATCAAATGTACAGACATTGGAAGATCACTGATTTTTCTAGTTTCCTCAATAAACCACGTATTAGGAACTTTTTAAAATAATCTTTCTAAATTTTTTTGCATTTCACTTATCATCATAACAATATGGAAAGTGTGTTCTATAAAATTAAAATAGAAATTCGTCATAAGAAAAAAGATAATACCAATCCAGCTAGTACTCCTCCAGATAATCCTGCACTAATATTTCTCATTGAAGGTTTAACTTTTCCCCCACGAACAATCGAAGCCACATAAACTCCAACTGCTGCTGCAACTGCCATATCAATCCAAGCACCATTTTCAGATTGAGTAATCATAGGATTATTTATTCCATGATTTATAGTCCATACCGTACCCACGATAAAAGCAGCAGCCATCCAACCACCTATCGGACCAAAATCATCAACTAGCTTGCCCCAAGATAATCTAATCATGAACGGAAATAAGAATCCCCCTACCATCGTTGCAATAGCTTGCCCAGTTGTCATTATTTTTCCTCCTTATTAAATTCATATTTGAGATTTTCAATTACTTTAGATTAGATTCTGAACCATCATACTTTGGTCCTGGTGTTTCGTCAGCTGGTTTAAAAGCATGTTTTTTATCCTGCTCTTTTTCCATATTTTCTTCAATAAGCCCTGCAGCAATACCTCCGATAATAGCACCAATGATAACAAGTGATAGTGTTGGAATTGTACTAGTAAATGCTTCAAATCCGTTCATGAAAATATCGCGGAAGATTCCTGCAACACCAATTCCGAAAGCCATATCTACAAACGCGTGATCCTCCGGAATATCAATTAGTCCGATATAATGATTCAAATAATACATAGGACCAATTATTATTATTGCTGCCATATATCCTCCCGCTATTCCATAAGAATCTACCAGACCATTCCATATACTCATTACCAGCAAACCAGCGATAAAATATCCGATTATTGCTCTAAAAAATTTCATCTCATACTCTCTCCATTCTTGATTCTATTTTTTTCATCACTATCTTGAAAAGATTCGTAAAATGCTTTGAAAATTAAGTATGATGATTCTGCTCCTGGATCCCGATGACCAATAGCACGTTCACCCAATCTAAGAGAACGACCTTTTTTTGCTATTAGGGGATCTGTATTTTTTGCACCTTGTTTTAAAACTTCTATAAATTCTTTGAATATTTCCAGTTCTCTACCATTTGGATCTGATTCTTTCAAATAGTCTGCTCCTGGACGCAAAGAATCAATCATAGTTTTATCTCCCACTTGTGCTTTTCCTCGCATTTCAACAGCTGCTACTCCGTTATCAATCATCTTAATAAACTCTTCAAAAGTAACAACTTCTTTTCCTTTTACATCAGTGCCCATTTTCATAAAAAAACTACCATATAACGGCCCAGATGCTCCTCCTACTTTACCAAGTAAAGTCATACCAACTTTCTTTAGAAAAGAACTAATGTCTTCAGTGTTTTCATTAAGTTCACTTAATCTTTTAGTAACTTCTCGAAAACCAATACTTAAATTGATTCCATGATCTCCATCACCAATATCAGAGTCCAATTTAGTTAGATAATTCCGTTCTTTTTCAATCATCTCGGCTATCTTTTTGATGCTTTCCACAAAGTAATCTTTTGATAAAGTAACTACCATAATAATCCCTCCTTAGTCAATACAAATAAACGATTAAAGCCGTACCCAAAATCAGCATACTTTTATTGTTTGAAGTATGGTGTATCACAAGATGCCGCCAATAATTCTCTTAATTCATTATCCAGTTTTACTAGTGTGACAGACATCCCAATCATATCCATTGAAGTAGCATAGTTACCTACTAATGATCGATCAATAATAATCCCTTTTTCTTCAAGTACTTGATCAACACGTCGATAACATATATATTGATCCATTAAAGGAAGCGATCCTAACCCATTTATCATCACAAGTGTTTCATCCCCCTCTTTGATTGGAGAACGTTCTAGTAAATGATTAAGAATCTCATCAATTACTTCATTAGCTGGTTTAAGTTTTTTTCGCTCTATCCCTGGTTCACCATGAAGCCCCATTCCAACCTCCATGTCACCTTCGTTCATTTCAAAAATTGCTTCTCCCGTTACCGGTAACGTTGCTGAAGATAGCGCAACTCCTAATGAAAAAGTATTTCTATTAGCTTTTTCAGTCAGCTGAACAACTTTGTCTAAATCATATCCTTTTGCAGCAGCAGCAGCAGCAGTTTTGAATACAATTAAATCACCTGCTACCCCTCTTCTATCTTCAAAATTAGTAGATGAATATACATCATCTTTTACACTAACGCTCTCGACACGTATCCCCTCGTCAGCAGCCATTTCAGCACCCATGTCAAAATTTAATACATCTCCTGCATAATTTCCATATAAGTATAAACATCCTTTTCCACTATCTACTTCTTTGACTGAAATATAACAAGGCTCAGGGGAAGGAGAAGTATTAACATTACCAATTACCGCTGCATCCGCAAAATCTTTTCCAACATATCCTAAAAACATTGGTTCATGTCCTGCACCTCCACCTAAAATGATACGTACTCTAGGTTCTTCACTCATAACTTTACTAACTATCACTCGATCAGATTCTTCGGAAAACCGTACGTAGTCAGAATGTACTTTTGTATACCCTTCCAACATTTCTTCCACTACGTCATACCCATCATTAATTAATCTACCCATTTAAAAAACCTCCTATAATATTAATGTTACAATCAAGTTTATTTTAACAATTAGCAACTTCAACTAAAATTTCATTCAATGAAGAATTAATAGATGCTCTCACAGCAGCCGCAAATGCACCTTCAACTAATGGAGCATCTACAAGTTGAATTTTTGTTTTTAATGTTTCTGCTTCTATTAAATCAAGTGCTGTTTCAGCACTTAATACAGCGCTTCCAATATCCGAAAAAATAAGGATATATTCTGCTTCTTTAAATTGCTCAATACATTTTAAAATTTCAAGACTATTGGTTCCTAAGCGACCATCTTCTGTCCCACCACATGATTTGATTTTTACACTTTCAGAAGTTCCAATCATTTCATCAATCATTTCTTTTATGCCGTCTGTAATTTTTTTGCTATGAGAAACTAAAATTATACCAATCAAGTTATATCCTCCAGTATACTTATTTATTAATTAAACTTACTATTTTCCAAATACATTTTTCAAAAAATCTTAATACTTTATTTAATATTTCTTTGCTCGCTTCACTTCATCCACAATCGATAAGAGCTGATTTGGATCATGTCCGAATCTACCAACAAATAAACCGTCCACATCCTTATGCTGAGTTAATTGATATGCATTATTTTTGCTAACAGAACCACCATATATGATTGTAATCAATTCTGCAGTCGTCTCATCAAGTAGTTCTGTTAGGCATTCTCTAATCAATTGGTGTGAGCGGTGCACATAATCTGCATCTGCCGCTTTTTCCTTACCTATTGCCCAAAATGGTTCATACGCAATTATTAAACTACTGTATAAATTTTTCTTTGAGGCAGCTAAACACTCATTTAAATCGTCGTAAAAAATACTTTTTAATTTTACTGAATCTATTTGTCGAGTTACCTCTCCTAAACATAAAATTGGAGATAATCCATATTCCAATGTCAAAGTAATTTTATCTGCAATCATTTTATTATTTTCTTGAAAAATCGTACGCCTTTCATAATGTCCAATTTCAACGAGTGAGCAATTTAACTCTTTAAGTGCCTCTATAGAAATCTCTCCAGTATATGCACCATTAGCTTCAGGTGCAATATTTTGAGAACCATAAAGAATTGAAGAATCATTCAATTCATTCGCCACTGGATACAATGAAGTTGCAGTGGGTAAATAGAATACTTCTACAGCATCTTCATTCAATAGTAAATTTTTCATAATTTTAGCATATTCAATGGCCTGCTCAGGAAGGTTCTGGTATAGTTTCATACTGATTCCTACTTTAGGTTTTCGGGTCATTAGCCAGTCCTCCTAAGTTTAACTGATTTTTTTCTGATAGTTCTCCCAATCTTTCAAGAAACCTTCAATTCCTTTATCAGTCAATGGATGTGCTGCCATTTTACTAAATTGACTTCCTGGTATAGTCGCAATGTGAGCACCTACTTTAGCAACATTTTCTACATGAGCAGTTGTTCGAATACTAGCAGATATAATTTCTGTTTCGAATCCAAATTCGTCAAATATATCTTTCAAATCACTGATTACTCCAAGACCGTCACTGCTAATATCTTCTAGCCTCCCCATAAAAGGGCTTACATAAGTAGCGCCTGCTTTAGCTGCCATTAAACCTTGTGCTACTGAAAAGATCAGAGTAACGTTCGTTTTAATACCTTCCTGAGATAATATATGAACTGCTTTTAATCCTTCAATTGTCATTGGTATTTTAACTACCACATTTTTTGACCACGTAGCTAGCTCTCTTGCTTCATCAATCATATCATCAGCTTTTAAGCTAATAACTTCTGCACTGACAGGCCCATTTACAATACTGCAAATTTCTTTAATGACTTCTTCAAACGGCCTCCCTTCTTTAGCAATTAAAGTCGGGTTAGTCGTTACACCGTCCAATAAACCTAATGAATTCGCATAGCGAATCTCTTCAACGTTAGCTGTATCAATAAAAAATTTCATTAATTTAAACTCCTTTTTTAGCATTTTTTAAAATTGTCAACTGATGTAGCATAATTTTCTTTTTCTTTTTCCATGATTTGCTCGACCTTACGTCCTGAGTTACCACCTTTAAAAGTTAAACTTAAATATTCTTTAACGAGATGCTTCATAACATCAACTCCGATAATTTTAGCACCAAAAGTTATGATTTGTGCATTATTGCTAAGCTGTGCTCTTTCAGCTGAATAAGGATCATGTACTTGCGCTGCTCGAATACCTGGTATTTTATTAGCAGATATCGCTACCCCTATACCTGTTCCGCAAATTAAGATTCCTCTTTCAACCTCGTTATTTATAATTGCTTCTCCAACTTTAAATGCGATACCTGGATAGTCCACCGCATCTACTGAATAACAACCATAATCTCGAACTTCATGACCTAACTCTTGAGTTAAATAATTTTTCAACTCTTCTTTTGCTTCGAAAGCATTATGATCAGCTCCGATTCCAATTTCCACAAAAACAACTCCTTTATATAGTATTTAAGCGTTATTAACCGTGTACATATTTTTGCTCAAGAATAACTACGAGCAATTTTTTCTTTCATAATTCCTAATACTATTTCTAGCGCTTCTAAAAAAACTTTATTGTAAGTAGTTTCTTCAACACCTTCAGAATTTGGAACATGTATTCCAAGTACATCTTTGCTTAGGTAACTTATTGAAGATTCAATTTCATCTGTAATACCAGTTAACTTTGCCAGTTTAGCTTCAAATTCCTTTGCTTTTTCTAAATTGGCAACAGTTGGTTCTCCCTGAATAACAAAAAACAGAACGTCATGTTTGTCTACTAAAGATAAATCTTCTACTTCCATTGCATTAATTGGATTATATTGCCTTAAAAAATATTCAACTTTTTCTTTTACCGGTGTTTCTGCTAGATAATAGACTTGTTTAGGATTTTTCAAATGATCTGCCACACAACTAACTTCTCTACGAATCACACTGTCTAATGTTTTTGAAAGAAGCTTCTGTTGTTCTTCATTATTGACCATTTCATCACCACCTTTTTCTTTATTATATATTCAGTATAAGTTATAAAACCTAAATGTCAAGCTAAATTAACATAAACATTACATAAAGTTACTACTTTTTTTGTTATTTATCAAATTAAACTAACAAACATGTTATTTTTCTTATATAAACATACTGAAAAAGGACTTTTCTAAAGAAAAGTCCTTTTTTATAAAAATTAACAAATAAACAAGTCTATATTATAATCTCGTAAAAACAATTCATATTCTTCAGGAATAAATTGGTCTGTTATAATACCATCAATTTCATCTAAATGTGCATAAGTTACCAAAGCTGACTTACCCATTTTTTCTGATCCGACTAAAGCATATGTTTTTCGAGATTTAGATACTACAGCACTTTTGATTTCATATTCTTGGTTATCAGAATTGGATAGACCTGAAACGATAGAAACAGCCGAAGCAGCCATAAAAGCTTTGTGAATATTATATTTTTTTAAAATGTCTGTTGCAACTGCTCCAATGAAAGAATGTGTATTTTTATGATAAGTTTCTCCAAAAATAATCAATTTAACGTTGGGCATCAGCGCTGCTTTATTAATCACAATCAAGCTATTAGTGATAATAGTCAGTCTAATTTCTTCTGGCAAAAAATCTGTTATAAACTGAGTAGTTGTCCCCGAATCAATAAAAATTATATCATTTTCTTTAATTTCATCTGCAGCTCGTTTAGCTATATTTTTCTTTCCATTAAGAGCTTGCTGGTTTCGTTCTTCAAAAGGTGGTAAAAAAGTTTCAATAAATTCTACTCCACCGTATACTTTTTCATAATAATCTAATTTAACAATCTCGTTAACATCTTTTCTAACAGTATTTTTAGATACTTTAAACAATTCACATAGTTCATCCAAAGATACATGCTTTTTTTGCTTGATATATTGTTCCATTTCATGAATTCGTTTTGATTTCACTCAAAGTACTCCCTTACATTGAGAAATTCTTGTCTTTCAAATGTTTTATACTATACCAATATATAGATAATATTATCTTATCATGAAGTGAACTTTATGGCAACTTTATAGTAACACTTAATCATCTTTAGATAAATGTTACAAAATAAAGATATCCAATATTACTTTGTAATATATTATTAAAACAATAAGTTTTTTATGTGGTTTTTTTAATTCAATAATATTCCTGCTTGGCTATTTTCAAGCGCAATAGATTATTCATTTAGTCACTATATTTATTCTTCTGGAATTTTAAAAATTTGTATTTCTGGTTAAAATTGATATAGATATTATAGCTTTGATTTGATAGAACATGACGTATCTTTTCATAATCAGTTTTAGTTCTATCAGAATCAGGTGCTAGTTCAATGACCATATGTTTCTCTTCTGTGTCTTTAAATGAATAATTTTTAATTCCTCCATGTTCGATAAGTTTATTAATGAGATTATAAATAACCACATAAATTCCAACATTTTTCCCTATTTCTTTTTCTAAAAACTTCCTAAGTACAGGAGTAAAAAAAGAGTAACTTTTTTCATTAGAAACTTTTCTTTTCATGCAGAAAAGTAGTTTATTTATTAACTGAAAAATAACTAGCTCAGTAATAATTACCAATACAAAAGAACTAACATAATACCATAGAAAATACCATGTTTGCTCAGTAAAATATTGGGCAGTATAGTTAACAACAAAAGTAATTAGCCCCATCATTACTATTAAGCTATTTTTCTCATCTGACTGAGTATGATCAAAAAAGTCAAGTAAATCTAAAGAATTAAGTAACAAATAATGAATAGTTCCTAAAACTGTTGATATCGCTAGTAAAGGTATATACTGTTCCATTATTCATTCTTCTTTTTTTCTTTGGTAATATACTAGAATGTTTTTTGCCAAATTGGGTAGGTCAATTTATACCTCTCTCATTAATATAATTTTTGTGTTATTTTTTTAACTTTTTCTTATCAGGCATATTCTTTTCACTTCCTAAATATTTTCAAAATCATTTAACTCTTGTAATTTTAAATTCTATTCCTCTCGACTAGTCTTCTATAATGTTCTTCTAAAGCAGTTAATTTACAAGATTTACTTTCCATAGCAGCATTCAACATATGTTCTGTAACAACCGCTTATAATAGATTCAAACAATTATATTTATGAAGAATCGCAAAAGTTTTTGTGTGTGATTCGGCATATCCTCACTTTTCCCATCATTTCAGGTTCATAAGTGTAGTTGTTTTTCTCACAGGAATAAATTCCTTTACATTCTTTGAATATATTCTCAATACTAAAAGCAAAGATTTACAAACCGATTGAAGTAATGAATATTATGTCAGGATATTTTTTATAACTAGCTATAATTCTATCTATTCTTGCTAACTCAGTACTTTTGACTACTGTGTCAAACTGCATTAATACTTCTATGCTCTCTTGCACACACTTTGTTGAATCATAAATCTTCAATTTTTTTATCTATGTAGCTAATAAGATTTACTGCATTTTCGTAAACTATCTTAGAAAAGAATACACTAGATATTTCTACATTATTTCACTCTACTCTGATTTCAAAGAAAAACAAGTAATTAAATCATCATATTTAATAATTAATAGCTTTGGATCTCCGAAGCGCTATAGCGGACTTCCTTCACTGTACTCTTTTCCAACTGAATACACTTTGCAAGCGAAGGATCAAATAACAACAGATTCTTTTTACCTTTTTTCATCACACTACTATACAAAATACCATCGAAATTCAACCGATGAGCCTTAATGAAATCACTAACGTATTGTAAAGGTATGTAGTTCTTAGATTTCGTATACTCATTTGTAGGTTTTGTTAATTCAAAGGTGATTTTTTCGAGAATGTTCTTGTTGAGATAATATTTTAAATACTCTTCATCTTTACTGTTATCGAAAACTCTTAATTGAAAATCATTACATAAATTAGCTACGATTAGTTTATCTTTACTAATACCAAAAGTCCCGGTATACACAGTATCGTGAAATGCCGCCCTTACTTCTTGCCATGTCGTCTCTATATCATCTGATAAATATAAAACACTAATTAATTCAGAGTTTAATCTACCTGATTTAGCTTTACCTTTTGGTGGAGCTGACATTTCAGCTAATTCCAAGTTTTTATCATTAGATATTCTACTCCGAAAATACTTTTTATCTGTAGGATCAATAACATCATAAGACTTCGAGATGAAATGTTCGAGAGTTTTGTTATTCATTAATTTTTGATGGAATCTATTTTCATACGTTATTTCTTCAATAAATGCATCCCAATCATTATTACCACTTATGAGTAGATGGTGACTCTCTGTATTCATATCTTCTATAATTCCCACGGGACTATCTAAAACTCTGGTATCCAAATCAGAATTTCCATCAAATAAATAAGACAACAAGTTGTATATTTTTTCGCTTTCAATTTCAAAAATCGGCCAGTCATTTTTCAAGGAATCTTTTATAAGTTTCGTCTTTGCACTTGGAAAATCATCTGGTAATTCAGAAACAACTTCATATAACTCTATGATTTGTCTTAAAAAATCTTTTACATATAAAGTGATTTCCTCATTTTCATTTGTATCACAAATAAATACATTTTTATGTGTTGGGTTAAGCTCACAATTTCCTTTTTCGTTTCCAGACTGAATAATATCTTTAATTTGTTTTGATTTAAAACATTCGTCGCAAAACCTCATTGGAAAACTCACCCCTAATCATTTAAATCATTGGCTAAAAATCTATCCATAATTTCTAAATGGTGTTTTAATGAAAGTTTTTTTACATAACCCAATCCAGGATATTTTTTATTATCTAGTAAAGTCACGAATTCTTCCATAGCCGAAGAATGATTAAGTTTTTTAAAATCTTGATCTTTACTCTCTTTTAAAAACCATTGAACTAACTTTTCTAACGCTTCAGAAAATTTACCTGCTGGGTTTGAAATATCTTCATTTGAATCAGAAACGAAATGACGAATCATCATCGTTTCTTCCTTTTCGTCAAAATAAACAATATGGAGGGCTACAGCCATTGGTGCAAATCCGCTCGTGCTATATTCTTCTCCAACAATAGAGTAATCAGAAAACGCTACAAAACCTTCTTCCCTATAGTATAAATGGTCATCTGAATAAAACTCAGGTGTGTTAGAATCATAATCTGCATTTCTTTTCTTTTTTTCAAATACGTCTCGATAAAGTCCTACTTCATTATTTGGAAAATATCTAGTATCTCTATTATTTGTGATAAAACTGATTTTTGGATTAATATGTAACTTATCCAATTCTACTTTCTTATCAATATCTTCTCTATTTTTATAAAAGACAATGGAAGGTAATTCTCCTAATTGAGGTATATAATTTACATAATCATCATCTTCCATTAAAAGAGCTGGAAATACAGATTGCGATTCACTGATCAAATTCTCTAAAGTTGGAGATATCTCAAAATCCTCAACCTGTGTATTTAACGTTAAATATAATTGATACTCTTTTTCAATATACTGTTTTAACGTAATTTCAAAAGTGTTTGTCTCTTTAATCGGTTCAATTACAGGTATAACTTTCCCAGTTAATAAACCTTCATCCAACAGTTCACGTATTGCTAACAACTCATTCTGTCTACCTCTTAAAAATGGAAAATACATTTTATTCACCTTCTAGTTTAGATTTTAAAGATTGTTTATTTGTCCTAGATAATTTACTAAAATAATAAAGTGCTCTCATTTCATATGGAATCTGTAGAAAAAACTCTTTGTCATCAATTAGATTCGTTCTCTTCTTCATTTCAATTAACATATGATTATACAGTATCTCCATTGGTATTTTTTTAAATTCCTGATAATAATCATCAAATTTTTTAAATTGATTCGTCTCAGGTAATTCCTCTAATTCTTTCAACAGTATTGTTTCTCTTTCATGTTGCCTTAACAACTTATACATGGTTTTATAATCTAAAGATTTTGTATTTCTATCTGGATATTTTTTCAAACTAATGGTATTTTTTGGTGTTAAAATCGAAATACCAACCGGACTTCCTTCAAATTTTTCCAATAATTTTTCTTTATATTTCTCTACTGAAATGATGACAACATGATCAAATACTTTATAATAGTCTTCAACTTGCTTTTCAACCTTAGTAAGATTATCGTATTCTGTTTTTATTTCATATACAACTGCTTTACCATTAATTAATACAAAATCAGCTACAGATTGAGAAATTGGTAATTCTGCTAATGCAGTTGTGGTATTTATTGAATGTACCCCTAGCAAAAGTTTGTTAAGTAAAGTATTTTTAAAAAAATATTCATTTCTATATTCTTTTTCAATATAAGAATATACCTCCTGAAATTGATTTACAAAACTAATATCAGACTTCCCTGAAGAATTACTAAAATATTGATACGCTTTACTTAAAATAGCACTTTCATTTTTATTAACGACATCATTTAGGGTTGATTGAGAAAAAACTCTATTAATTAATAGATTCTTATTCATTTTTCACACCCTCATTCTTTCTAATTTATTCATATTAATTAAACCATACAAGTATTAAGTTTACAATGTATGTGTCAAGTTATTGGAGGAAACTTTTTCTAGAATTTCGGATTCGATTTTTAGTCTTCTTTTTTCACCTTTGTGTGATTCTTTATCTCAAAACGTTGCTTAAATGAATCGATTAGATTTTTTCTAAATCGACCTTATCA
This sequence comes from Marinilactibacillus piezotolerans, assembly GCF_900114235.1. Taxonomy (GTDB): domain Bacteria; phylum Bacillota; class Bacilli; order Lactobacillales; family Carnobacteriaceae_A; genus Marinilactibacillus; species Marinilactibacillus piezotolerans. Next base: position 14,138 of record NZ_FOSJ01000049.1, read on the forward strand.
AGAATTTTTTACCAAAATTTCAAGTTTAAGTTAGCCACTTAGTAAAACTAAATTTCATGCGATATTTGACGGTTACTATCTGTGTAGTGAGGGCTTGATAATGAGCTGAGACATGATAGTCTTTTGACAAGCTGGCTTCAGCCAGCTCTACAGCTTTAAAATCATGTCGAAGGAGGCTCGTTGTCAAGCCCTCACGGGTTAAGCCACTTGCTTTTCTAATCGTAAGGCATTGACGAAACACTCATGAGGTGTTTTATAATCCAATATTTTTCTGGGATAATCGTTCATCCATTGTTGTATACGCAAGCATTGTGCTTCTGAGACTCGACCAATCGGCTTCCCTTTGGGAATGAAACGACGAATGAATTTATGCTGGTTCTCACTTGTTCCCCGTTCAAACGATGCATAGGGATGACTAAAATAGATGTCTAAAGTATCCTTTAAGGCCTCATAAAGTCCTGCAAACTCAGAACCGTTATCAGATGTTATCGTTTTAAATAATGTAGAGAATGTATGACCTGATCGTTTTTGAAGGTCACGAATCGCCTGATTAACCGATTCCTGATCTTTTCCATTTACTTTTAAGATGACTTCAAATCGGGTCTGTCGTTCAGCCAAAGTGAGCAGTACAGCATCGGTCTTTTCTTTATTACCTACTACTGTATCAATTTCCCAGTGACCAAACGATTCACGGGTATCGATTTCTTTTGGTCGACGATCAATCGATGGGCCGAGAACGCGTTTATTTGGCCGTTTCTTTTGAGCAGAAACCTTTGGTTTCCGAGATAACTTTTCCAGCAAATCAATGTTTTTCGTTCTCATAATTCCTCTATCTATCCAGCCATAAAGCGTGGTTGTACAAGGGATAATTGAAGCATCGAACAATTCATGTCTTTTAGCAAAACCAACCACAGTATCAGGGGACCATTTATCATCCAGCATTTTCTCATCAGCCCATTCAATGAACGCATCTGTATCGGCCCATTTTGGCCGCCGGCCACAGTTCAATCGCTGTTTATCATAGTCAGCTTGAGCAGCATCAGCATCATATACATCGTCATAATAATCGTAGATCTTACCGTTTTGCTTTTGACGTCTTAGTTGAGTAACGGTTCCGCGCTGGATTTCATTATTGATGGTCTGAGGAACTCGCCCGATGACATCAGCAATGCGACGATTGGAGTAGTCTTCCTGCTTCAACACAGCTATTTGAACCCTCTCTGCGTATGATAAGTGTTTTCCTTTACGTGCTAATGTGTTATCGTTAGAGTGCGTCATGTGAATTCATCCTGTCTATTGAGAGTTAGTGGTAACTTCAATATAACATGAAATTCACATGGCGTTTTTTGTATGTTAGCTCAGGTGACTAACTTCATTATAAAATCCAGCCAAGAATTTTTTATACAAGTTTTTATAAAACAGTTCTAAAAAAGACTTATAAAAAAACACAACCCTTTAATATCTTCTAAAATAGATATTAGTGGACATTGTGTTTTATTATTTTGTTCTAGAGAATAAGAAGGTAATTTTGATAATTTTCTTTTTTGCTAAACAATTTTCGTATATTTATTTTACTATATTATTTTTTTAAAGCATAGTTTTATTTGCTCTTCAATTTACATGAATCTTTTTCAAATTGATCAATTGCTTCTTCTACTAATGGATTAGATAACATAGCTTGAATTATTTCTGGAGAAATCGTTATGGTATCTGCTCCGGCATCTAGAGATTTTATAACTTGACTTGGGTTTTTGAAACTTGCTCCCATAATCTGAGCTTTAAGGGAATTCAACTCTATATAGTTTTTCGTCATCTTAATTTCACTATATGAATCTATATGATTCAATTCCATTCGATTTACATAAAATGCTAAATAGTCACATCCTGCTTTTGCTCCTAGTATCCCTTGATTCGAAGTATATATAGCCGTACCTAAGACTATTTGATGAGTATTCCCTTGTTTTATGTGATTAATCAGCTTAAGCCCTTCTATATTGATTGGAACTTTTATTCCAACCTTCTCATTAAAATACATAGAACTTCGAATACTCTCATAATCTGCCTTCATTTCTTTATATGATTTCCCAGTAATTTGAACAAAAAGTTGATTTATATTTTCTTTTGAAAAATCCTTTAGAACATTTTCTCGTTGAATATTTTCTTTAAATAAAATACTTGGATTTGTTGTTATACCATTAAAAATTCCTATATTTTTATAACCTCCTGAATAATTCATACTTTCTTTTGGAACATGTAGAAACTGCCTAACGGCAGGTGAAATTAACTTTTTATATCATCACCCTTTAAGTGATGAAAAAAGAACCCCTTTCTGATATGGTAAAGGTGACTAAACCAACCACAAGAAAGGAGTTCTTCTAATGATTAGCTTACACAAAAATCAAGTTAAATTCAATTCAAACATCACTATTTCCCATACAGGTGGTCGCTTATCAAGCGATTCTGGATTAGTCTTAGTTAAAGAAGTCATGAATACCTTCAATTTCTCTGAACTGGCCAAAGGCCTGTTGCACATAACGGATCATCGTGCCTATTTCACCCATGATAATATAGCG
>NZ_FOSJ01000036.1 GCF_900114235.1 Marinilactibacillus piezotolerans
GAAAGATAGTCGTGCCTGCTTTATTCAATGTTAATATTTGTTCCCAAAGGATAGCTCGGTAAGCGGGGTCTAACCCTGTTGTCGGTTCATCTAAAAATAAAATATCTGGCTGGTGAATGATTGCTCGAGCAATTTTTAAACGTTGTGCCATTCCACCGGAATAACTTTTGACATAATCATGTTGGCGATCTTTCAATCCAAACTTTTCGAGATATTCATCTGCTCTTTGATTGGCGGTGGAATCATCTAACCCGAAATACTTAGCATGGTAAATGAGATTTTCTCGTGCTGTCAGTCCTTTATCAAGATTATTATGTTGAGCAACGACACCAATTTTTTTGCGAGCCCCAGCAGGATTTTCTGAAATCGGTTGATTATTAATGAATATCTCTCCAGATGTTGGTTTACTCTGGGTCGTCAGCATACTAATCATGGTACTTTTCCCTGCACCATTAGGTCCGAGAAACCCAAATATTTCTCCCGCTTGAACTTCTAAATTGATTCCTTTAACGGCTTCAATCTTTCGAGATTTAGAAAGAACAAAATCTTTTTTTACATTTATTGCTTTGAGTATAGTGTCTGCCATTCTGTTCTCACCTTCCTATTTTAAATTCTACTTCATTATATAGTCTGCAGTTAGGTACGGGGTCAAGTGTTATAACTCTTCTATATAAAAAACGTATTTTAGAATGATAGAAAAAGATAAAGAAACAACTAAATAAACTGGTCCCTATGAAGAGGACTTTCTTTTAAGAGCTCTCTTCATAGGGGTCAGTTTATAGGAACTCCTAATTGTCTTCTGTATATTAAGTTATGCAATTTGCTTTATCCTGCTCCACTTCTGGGCCACAGTTTTGATATCTAAAAGATATTTGGCCGGAAAAGCTACTAACGGGAAGTTGTTCCTCTGGCTAGAATCAAGGCAATTAACGTCAAGCCACTAATGAGTTCTGCCTGAAATTAATAAAAACTAACTGTTAGAAATAAGGATATTGACAAGAGGGGATCTAACTAGATATACTTCATTCAAAAGGTCGTTTGAATGAGTAGGGGTGAAATTAAATGGATACAGATGTGTGTGCAACGAATATTATACATAAAGAGAAAGTAGCAATTATCAAAAATAATTTAAATGATAAGGACTTATCCAGTTTACTTGTGTTAGGAAAATGTTTTGTAGACTCTTCTCGAATTAAGATTTTTTATGCTTTAGAGACGTACAAGGAGATGTGTGTCTGTGATTTAGCTGCAATATTGGATGCTAGTATCGCTACAACGTCGCACCATTTGCGTTTTTTAAAAAAACACGGAATGACAAAGTCACGAAAAGACGGGAAAATGGTTTATTACTCTTTAGCAAATGAAGATGTACTTTCCGCTATTCGTGCTTTTTTAAAGTTGTCAGAAAGTTTATCTGTGAAATCTTAGTTTGGAGGAAATTAACTTGTTACAAAGCATTATTTCAGCTCTCGCTGTTTACATTTCTACGAGCATTGATTATTTATTTATCTTGCTGATTATTTTTTCTCAAAGCCATACTAAAAAAGGTCTCCGTCAGATTTTTTTGGGTCAATACCTCGGAACAGGAATCTTGGTAGCCATAAGTTTGTTTGCAGCATACGTGCTGAATTTTATTCCTCAAGATTGGATCATTGGTCTTCTGGGATTAATTCCTATTTACTTAGGGATTCGTGTGGCTTTTGTAGGCGAAGAGGAGGAAGAAGAAGAGGAAGTCGTTGAAAAGCTTGAATCAAGAGGAACAAACCGCTTCTTTTGGACCGTTGCCTTAATAACAATTGCTTCTGGTGGCGATAACTTAGGAATCTATATTCCTTACTTTACCTCGTTATCTTTTCCAGCGATTGTCACTGCTTTAATCGTATTTGCTATCTCTGTTGCGGTTCTTTGCTATATCAGTTATAAATTGGCGAAAATTTCTTTTGTCTCTGAAACGCTAGAAAAATATGAACGAATCATTGTACCTATCGTATTTATTGGATTAGGGATTTTTATTATGATAGAAAATGGAACCATCCAAACTATATTAGGTTTGTAGAGGTCCTATTTAGGAAAGGAAGCAAACGATGAGTGAAAATAAAAAGTCCCATGAATGGATATTAGAAGGAATCGACTGTGCAAACTGCGCAGCCAAAGTAGAAAGAGGCGTCGCCAAGGTTGCAGGTGTCGCCAATAGTAGTGTGAACTATATGACAGAAACCTTGAGTTTCGAAGTGACAGAGGAAAAAGAACATCTTGTTTTATCCAATGTGCAACAAAAAGTTAAAAAATTGGAGCCTGATGTTACTTTAAAAAATAAAGTGGACGGCAGGTTGATTGAAATAAACCCGCCATTAATCAAGGTAAGTCATTTAAAAGATGATAGAAAGAACTACGAATGGATATTAGAAGGAATCGATTGTGCAAACTGTGCCGCCAAAGTGGAAAGAGGAGTTGCTACAGTTCCTGGGGTTACAAGCAGCAATGTCAATTTTATGACAGAGACACTGAGCTTTGAGGTAGCAGGTGGAAATAAAAACGACGTATTGGCTAGTGTAAAACAAACAGTAGGAACTTTAGAACCTGACGTCGTTCTGCGAAAAAAAGTGGACGGTACATTGGTTGGAAATGGAACTGATTCTCATAAAAATTCGACTTCTATCGAATCAATTTCTGCTAAAGATGAGACTAGCCACAAACAGACGAATAGAGCTTCTCTGGTCAATCTGTTTGGAAACAAAACTAAAGTGACCATTATTCGTTTAATACTAGGATTAGGAATATTAGTGACCGGAATGTTTCTTCCTATGGCTGGACAAGCCTCGCTTGGGTTGTTCATACTGGCTTATTTAATCACTGGTTATGATGTTGTAGGGCGTGCCATTAGAAATATTTTTCGAGGCCAAGTATTCGACGAAAATTTTCTAATGACCATTGCAACGTTAAGTGCTTTCTATATTCAAGAGTACCCCGAAGCTGTGGCAGTCATGCTTTTTTATCAAGTCGGAGAACTATTCCAAGATATTGCTGTTTCAAAATCCCGTCGCTCCATTGCGGATTTAATGGATATTCGACCTGATTATGCCAACTTAGTCACAGGAAACAACGTAGAAAAAGTTGCTCCTGAAACCATTAAGATTGGAGATCTTATTCTCATTCGTCCGGGCGAAAAAGTACCCTTGGATGGAAAAGTAGTGGAAGGTACTTCGGCGATGGACACTTCTGCTTTAACAGGCGAATCCGTTCCAAGGAGCGTAAAGCCAGAAGACTCTATTTTGAGCGGATTTATTAACAAAAACGGCTTGCTAAAAGTAGTTGTAGAAAAGCCCTTTGCAGAGTCGACTGTGAAGAAAATTTTAGATTTGGTCCAAAATGCTAGCGGACGGAAAGCACCTACAGAACAATTCATTACCAAATTTGCTCGCTACTATACTCCTATTGTGGTTATAGCTGCTGCATTATTGGCAATTGTTCCTCCATTGTTAATACCAGGAGCTACATTTAATGAATGGATATACAGGGCAAGTATCTTTTTGGTCATTTCATGCCCTTGTGCTTTAGTCGTTTCGATTCCAGTTGGTTTCTTTGGTGGGATTGGTTCTGCTTCCCGCAAAGGGATTTTAGTAAAAGGCAGCAATTTCCTCGAAGGTCTGAACGATCTTAAATACGTGGTGATGGACAAAACGGGTACATTGACAAAAGGAAAATTTGAATTAACAACTATTGAACCAAAGAATGGAGTCAATTCTGAGCAACTGCTTGAATTAGCGGCTTACGCCGAAGCTCATTCTACTCACCCTATTGCGGATTCCATTAAAGAGCGATATGGAAGAGATATTAAAGAAGAAAGAATTACCGCTTATAACGAAATTTCTGGTCATGGAATTCAAGCCACCATCGGTGGAAAAGAAGTGTTAGCAGGAAATGCCCGTCTAATGGATAAATTTTCTGTTGGTTTTACGGAAGTACAAGAAATTGGAACGGTTGTTTACTTAGCTGTAGATAAGGTTTACACCGGACATTTGCTTATTTCAGACGCGATTAAAGATGACGCAATTGAAAGTATTGCTGAAATGAAGAAATTAGGAATCAAGAACATTATCATGCTAACCGGAGATTCGAAAAAAGTTGGGGAAGCAGTAGCGAATAAATTAGGTATTACAGAAGTTTATAGCGAGTTACTTCCTCAAGATAAAGTAGCAAAATTTGAAGAAATTTTATCTCGGAAAGAAAAAAACGAAAAAGTTGCTTTCGTAGGGGATGGAATTAACGACACGCCTGTGCTAGCACGCTCAGATATTGGGATTGCTATGGGAGGTTTAGGATCAGACGCAGCGATAGAAGCTGCAGATGTAGTTCTTATGGATGACAGACCTTCTAAAATTGTCACTGCCATGCAAGTCGCTAAGAACACCCGTCGCATTGTTTGGCAAAATATTTTCTTTGCACTTGGAGTGAAAGGCTTATTCTTAGTCCTAGGAGCCTTTGGAATTGCCACTATGTGGGAAGCTGTATTTGCGGATGTGGGGGTAACAGTAATAGCGGTATTAAATTCAATGAGAATATTAAATAAGTAAGACTTTTAATTCATTCTTATAGTGGCATATATTTTATCAGTTCAAGTTAACAAAAAAGGGTAGGACAAAACCTCCCGGTAATTTAAAAAAGGTAATTGCATTTGTGCAATTACCTTTTTTGTCTATTTCAAATAGTTAAATAGATATTCAAAACACTCGCCTTTATTTTACTATTGAAACAGCAACATATGTCCTAAAATGTTTTCAATCTGAATAAGATACAATTATTTCCAAATATTTGCTTACAAAAAGAGTCCACTTTAAAAAAGTAACTGGGGAGAATGCTCAAGTGTTTTTTTTACACATGAGTATCCACTCCAGCTCATAATAATTATTTGTTCTGTTCCCTTCTGTAGTGACAGATTATTCAGTTGGTTCAGGAACTGTTTCATAATCCGCGATTCCATCATTAGTTTTATCGGCTAACTCAGGAGCATTGGTCTCATACAATGGAACAGTTGATTGTCGTCCGTTTCGAGAATACAAACTCGTTGCTTCTTCGCCGAGCTGTTCGTTAATTTGTTTTAGCTTTTCAAGTTGGTTTTGATAATCATAATCAGCTATGTCATCTTGCAATAATCCTTCAGGAGTATAGAAACGCAATAAATTGCTCTGCAGGATACTGTCAGAAGTGCTTAACTGTTGATTGGCATTGGCTTTTAATTGTTCCACTTCATCTAGTACTTCTTGAGAAGGTTCTAAAATTTGTTCGCCGGTTTTTGTATCGTAAATAACTGAACCATTTACAGTATATTTCGGTGATACAATGTCTCCATTTCTAAAAGCAACCGTTTCATCATGTTCTTCTGAGAACAAGTCTGTTCCCATTAAGACATTATCAGTGGTTTCAATGCCTAACAAGTGAAGAAGAGTAGGGAGCATATCTACTTGTCCACCATAGGTATCGAAGACTTCACCATTGCCTGCACCTGGGACATGGAAGATAGCTGGAACTTCTTGCATGACTGCATTGTTGTAGCCGTTCCATTCCTCAGGATCTTCTCCAAGCAAAGGAGCTAAAGATTCATTACGGGCATTAGAAATACCATAATGATCTCCGTATAGGACAATAATCGAATCTTCATATAATCCTGAAGTTTTGAGATAATTAAAGAATTCTTCCACTGCTTGGTCCAAATAATGGGCAGTAACGAAGTAGTTATCAATGGTATTATCACCAGTTGTGGCTGCAGGGAAATCAACATTTGCCTCATCTAAAGGATAAGGGAAGTGATTTGAAACGGTAATGAATTTTGAATAAAACGGTTGTGGCAATTGTTCTAAATATTGAATGGATTCTTGGAAGAAAATTTTATCTTTCATACCATACTCAAGTTTGTTTTCTTCAGTAAACGTGTAATACTCATCATCGAAGAAGTAATCAATACCGAATGATTTGTACGTGTTATCACGGTTCCAGAATGAACCTACATTTCCATGGAACATTGCTGAAGTATATCCAGCTTCGGAACGTAAAATTTGAGAAGCGGATTGGAAAGTATTCGCAGTACCGTATTGGGTGAAGGCTCCACCTTGAGAACTACCAAATAAAGAATTTTCTACTAACATCTCTGAATCAGCTGTTTTTCCTTGTCCGACTTGATTGTAGAAATTTTCAAAACTGTAACTGTCTTGGTTATCGTAAAGGCTGTTGATGAAAGGTGTGACTTCATGAAGTTCGCCATTTTCATCTTCTAACTGATAATCGATTAAAAATTGCTGGAAGCTTTCCAATTGAAGATAAATCACGTTTTTGCCTTCAGCGACACCATAATAATCGGTGTTTGGTTCAGCATGATGATCTTGAACGTAACCCAATACATTTTCCATATCGGATTCATCAGCGCTAGCTTTCATTTGGTTGTTTTGAGCCGTTTGGTAACCGTCAAAGGCAGTAAAAAAGTTGACGCCTAAATATTTCACAATATAATTACGGTCGAAAGTACGTGCCAATAATTGCGGTCGATTGCTTTCCGCTAAAGCCAAGTTGGCTGCAAATAAAGTCATGCCTAAAGTGGTTGCTGCAACTGCATAACGCTTCAACATTGGACGTGGGTCCATTTTGATAGGAGATTTTTTGCTGTATGCCATAAACAACAGTAGAAAGAAATCAGACCAGTAAAGAATATCTTGTGGACGCAATAAAGCAAAAGCACTAGCGCCGATACCGTTTGATACTTTACCGGCACCAAGTATAGTTGAAATTGTTAGAAAGTCACTAAACTCACGGTAGTAAAGTACATTTGAGTAGATGAGCAAACTCGTTAAGAAATAAACAACGAACAATGCTCCATACGCTTTTTTAGACTTCGTAAAGTAAAGAGCGATAGAGAATAAGAATACGGTAGTTGCAATGGGGTTGATAAATAAGATGAACTCTTGGAATAATCCTTCAACACCAAGTTCAAATTCAACTTGATAGACTAAATACGATTTTAACCAAAACAGAATCACTGCAAAGGTAAAAAAGCCAAGTCGTTTAGAAAGAACATGTTTTAGTTGTGACACAGATATTGCCTCCTTTTTGAACACACACAAACTAGTACGTGCCATTTTAAATAAACAGCGATATTGTAAAAATATAGATCTTATTTTGTATATTTTTTGTATGTTTATTGTAATTTTCTACCATATTTCATTTTACAATTAATCAATAGGGTAGTCAATAAAACTAGAGTACAGGAGTCTTCAATGTAGGTACGAAGAATGGATTGAGATTTTTTATTAAACACTTCTTTTAAGAAAAATTTTTCTGCAAGAAGTTAATTCTCTTCATTATTATTTATGTACGTTATTTATTTTTTGAAAGAAATGAGATAGTGCCGGTTAGATTTATAGCCAAAAAGAGATTGGGATATAACTTCAAAGTTATATCCCAATCTCTTTTTGTTTGTAAAGCGGTTGTCAGTAGCTCTTTAAAATTACCTTAAGTAATACGGGAGTATCCTTTTTCGAATTCTTCCTTACTTATAGCTATTTCTATCGTGAGATGTTTTTTTACATCAGATTCATACGCAATCTCAGCTATTTCTTTTTTGATTTTTCGTGCCCTATTTACGTCTGTCGAGTCTATAAGGACACTAACAATAAGAGCATTTTCATCCCCGTCTAATGACCAAATGTGAAGATGGGAGAAATCTTTTACACCGGAAACGTTATTGATGGAATCAGCAAGTTTATTTACGTTTACATTGTTAGGGGAACCATTCAATAAAATTTTCATTGTGGTGAAAAATTCAGGAATGGTTTTGTAGAGGATATAGAGTGCAATCAAAATCGATAAGATAGGATCCAGACGATATGCCTCGGTAAAGTTCATTAGAATACTCACAATCAAGACTCCAATCCACCCTAATACGTCTTCCAGCATATGGAGGTTCAACATACCCTCATTTTTGGATGTGCCTTTGCTTAAAATCCAAGCAGCATATCCATTCAATGCAATAGCTACGAGAGAAAGCCAGAACATGCCACTATAATTTACGGGTTGTGGGTCAAGCAAACGTGGCACACTACGATAGATCATAAAGAACGAGCCACTAATTAGCACAACGCCAGTTATCAGCGCGCCCAGTAAAGAAAATCGGTTATAGCCAAAGGTGAACCGTTCATCTTGTTGCTTCTCTGAATAACCCTGAAAAAACCAAGCGAATCCAATTGAAATAGAGTCCCCTAAATCATGAACTGCGTCAGACATAATGGACACACTATTGAAAAGAAACCCAAAGAAAAATTCACTTATGGAGAAAATAAAATTTATGAAGAAAGCAATTTTAATATTTTTTTTCGATTGATCCTGATGCGAGTGATTATGATTTTTATCTGATTTTGACATTTTAAAAACCTCCTAAGTTTGTATGCTACATAACTAATTGGTTTTATTTTTCTAATTCACTGACATGAGTTAAAACTTGTTCGAGAATACTAAAAACATGAAGGTCATCTAAACTGTAAAGCATACTTTTTCCTTCTCTTCTTGATTTTACTAAGCGTGCGTCTTTCAACGTTTTTAATTGATGAGAAATAGCAGACTGTTCCATGTCCAGAGAAATAGCGATATTTCCAACACTACACTCTTTTTTCTGTAAAAGAAAGAGAACCGACAATCGTGTAGGATTACTAATCACCTTAAATAGTTTGCTTATTGACAGAATAGATTCTTTATCGATTGGAGAAGTTGTTTTTATATCCATAGTGTTTTTATTCCTTTCATATGACCTTTCGTTCATATCTATATTACCATATGAGCGAAACAATGCTAATCTTTTGTTTATAAAAGAGAAGTTGCGTTCTCTTTATCTTGACAAAACGTATATAGCGATATAAAATGAGAATACAAACATATGATTAATTAGTCATATGTAAAGTAGATTCATTACGATTTACTTTTGGAATAAACGAAAGGAGTCAGAAATAGCAGAAATTTATGTGATTCAAGAAGTAAATGATGGAAAACAAAGGAATTATAAATTATATAGGGAGGCAATAGAAATGGAAACTGTCCAAAAACAACAGTCTCAAGAAAAGCATAATCATAATCACAACCACGATCACGACCATGATCATGGGAAAATGCCAGTCGTTTTGTACTTTGTTGGTTTAGCATTAGCAGTGATTGCTCTATTTTTGAATGAAGATTATCAGTTGGTACAAAATGTTTTGTTCTCAATCGCTACAATCAGTGCCGGGTATCACGTTATTCTTCTTGAAGGCCTTGGAGAAACAATTGAGAATTCAAAAGCACAAAAAAAGTTCATACCTAATTCTCATATTTTAATGGGATTAGCGGCAATTGGAGCTTCTTTGATGGGTAATTTTTGGGAAGGAACATTATTGATTCTTATTTTTTCTGGCGCACATTTTTTGGAAGATTATGCAGAAGGAAGAAGCAAACGAGAAATAACGAAATTACTCGAAATGAATCCAACGACTGCCCGGTTAATCCTGCCTGATGGTAGTACAAAAAATGTAGATGTCAGTGAATTAAAAGTGGGAGATCAACTTCAAGTTTTGAATGGCGATCAAGTACCTATTGATGGCGTCATTTTGTCTGGATCTACATCCATTGATGAGTCGTCTATTAATGGAGAAAGTATCCCGAAAGAGAAATCCAAAGGAGATGGCGTCTTCGGGAGTACAATCAATGGAACAGGTACCTTCACGATGAAAGTCACCAAAGAAAACGAAGATACAGTATTTTCAAAAATTTTACAATTAGTGAACCAGAACCAAGATAACCAAACAAAAGCTGCGAGTATTATCCAAAAATTTGAACCCAAATACGTCACAGTTGTTTTAATTGCCATTCCGTTATTCATGTTATTGGCACCTTTTCTACTTGATTGGACATGGTCACAAAGTGTCTATAGAGGATTAGTCCTTTTAGTTGCAGCTTCACCGTGTGCTTTAGCAGCAGCTACTGTCTCGGCAACGCTATCGACGACTTCTAATTTAGCCAAAAAAGGAGTCCTTTCAAAAGGTAGTTCTTACCTGTCTCAATTAGCCGATATTAAAGCAATTGCATTTGATAAGACGGGCACCTTGACCAAAGGAAAACCTGAAGTAACCAATTATTATTTTGCTGATTCCGTGAACGAAGAAAACATGATTGATATCGTAGTAGCTCTTGAAAAAGAATCCAATCACCCTTTAGCAGATGCTATTCTAAGAAAGTTTGAGCAAAAAAACAAACTAACTATTGATGTAGAAAACCAGATTGGTAAAGGATTGACAGGAGATTACAAAGGGAGAAATTATCGTATAGGAAAACCGACTTCGTTTGAGGATGTTTCAGATGAGTATAGTCGTTTAAATAATGAATGGGCTTCAGAAGGTAAGACAGTCGTGTACGTAGCAGTAGATGAAGAGGTTATAGGCCTTATTGCCCTTATGGACGTTCCGAGTGAATATGCTAAAGAAACCATTGAATATTTCAGGAAACAAGGTATACACACCACATTAATTACTGGTGACTCAGAAATGACGGGAAAAGCGGTTGCTAAACAATTAGGAATAGATGAAGTGATTGCGAATGTCATGCCGGAAGACAAATCCAGAATTATAGACGAACAAAAAGAAAAATACGGCGTGACCGCCATGGTTGGAGACGGTGTAAATGATGCTCCTGCTCTTGTTAATGCAGATGTGGGAATCGCTATGGGAGATGGGACTGATGTGGCAGTAGAGGTATCTGATTTAGTTTTAATGCAAAACAATTTATCTAAATTGGTACAATCTCATAATATTTCTTCGAAAATGAACCGTGTTATTTGGCAGAATATTATTTTTTCAATGGCCGTTGTTGCTTTTTTAATTGTCGTTAGTTTCTTAGGCTTAACGGATATTGCAATCAGTGTCAGTATTCATGAAGGAAGTACTTTGGTTGTTATTTTGAATGGACTTCGATTGCTACGGTCTACCTAATCAACTGATAGTTAATATTAATGGGTATAAGAAAAAATCGATTAAATAATGAAGGTAGGGGATAAACGTGAAAAGAGTTGTCTTTGTGCGCCATGGTCAAAGCGAATGGAACGCGTTGAATCAATTTACTGGTTGGGTGGACGTTGATCTTACGAAGTTAGGGCTGAAAGAAGCTCACGAAGCGGGACTTAAAATCAAAAGAGCTGGATTAGAGTTTGATTTAGCCTTTACTTCTGTTTTGAAACGAGCCATTAAAACTTGTCACATTATCTTAGAGGATTCCGATCAACTCTGGGTACCTGAAATCAAAACCTGGCGTTTGAACGAGCGCCATTATGGAGCTTTGCAAGGACTCAACAAGGAAGCGACTGCTGAGAAATTTGGTATTCAGCAAGTTCAGATTTGGCGTCGATCCTACGATACGCTGCCTCCACTAGCAAAACCAGAGGATCCTAATTCTGCTTTAAATGATCGACGTTATGCCCATTTACAAAAACGGAGTATCCCAATGGGTGAGAACTTGAAAATTACGTTGGCCAGGGTTATGCCCTTTTGGGAAGATGAAATTGCACCGGCAATTCTAGATCAGAAAACCGTCTTAGTAGTTGCCCATGGTAATTCCATTCGAGCGTTAGCGAAATATATGGAAAATATACCTGAGGATAAAATCATGGAACTAGAGATACCGACAGGACAACCACTTGTTTATGAATTAAATGAGGGATTAGAAGTTATTAGAAAATATTATCCTTAAGTCAGAGAGCTCGTCATAGGAAGAAATTTCTTATGTACGAGTTTTTCGTATATTAATGTAAACTAGAGAGATCCTGTATCTCTCAATTTGCTAGTTAGGAACTATACTTCCTTGGTTCCTGTTGTATATAATAAATAGTGGTTGTATCACTGAAAAGAGAGGTTATTTATGATTTTATATTACCTACTGGCAGCTGTTTTGATTGCCATAGACCAAATGGTCAAATGGAAAATTGTCCAGAATTTTTCCTTATACGATGAGCTGGAAGTTATTCCAGAATTTTTTTCCCTGTACTACATTCAGAATCGTGGAGCCGCTTGGGGAATATTGCCAGGGAGGATGGGTTTTTTTTTCATCATCACCATCCTGATAGTAGGGTACCTGATCTACACATTCCATAACTTGCCACAGAAGAGTATTTTATCTGGTATCAGCTTTTCTTTCATCCTGGCGGGTGCTTTGGGCAATTTCATTGATCGTATGCGCTTAGGCTATGTTATAGACATGTTTCGATTCGATTTCATTGATTTTCCGATATTCAATGTAGCAGATGTTTTCCTTACCATCGGAGTGGGTACCCTGATGGTCTACCTCCTCTTTTTCGAAAAAGAGGAGGGCATTGCATCCAAAAAGGGATTAGGGAAATGAGACGAGCGATAGAAAGGGCCAATATAGTATTCGATCCAAAGCAATTAAAAAGAGTCAGGGAGTTTATCTTAGAAGCTGATTCCAGTATTACGCCGGAATTAGCTTTTTCTTCAATTTGAACTTTTGATTACTGCCTTTCTCATAAAAATGTGGAAAAATCATCAACCGCCTAAATAAATAGTTTCCACTAGCTTGTGTTGAAATTCGTTTTATATCTCTTTATTTTTGTTTCGATCTCCGTCAATCTTATATAAGTTAATTTTAGGTAACTAAAGATGATAAAAATATTTCTTGAAAATCAATCATACCCTTTATTCGCTTGTCACTTTTGCAGCGATTTTACTCTCGTAACTAACTAGATTTATGAACAATAATATAATTGTACAGCCAGTATAATCTCTTCTTTAAATGTATAATCTGGCTTCATTTTAATAGAATTTTACTGCTTTATTATTTAAACAAAATTCATTTAACTAATTTTCCATAATTCTCCCTACAGGTTGACTTCTTTTGTACTCAATTCTATAATTCATTATAGGGTATAGGGGTATGCCCTATACCCTATAATGAATTATAGGAGGAATTTTATGGCACACCATCCAGATCATAGCAAAGAAAATATAGTTAAACGTCTTAATCGTATTGAAGGTCAAATCGGCGGGATAAAAAACATGATTATGGACGATCGTCCTTATGATGAGGTTATTGTCCAATTGAACTCTTCAAGATCTGCGCTACAAAAAATTAGTCAAATTTTATTGGAAGCTCATGCGGATCATACTTTTATGGATGCTGTTTCAAGTGGCCAAACTGAAAAAGAATTAGAAAGTTTACGTCGCGCTATCAAACAATATAGCAAGATGATTTAGGAAGGTTAATCATTCATGAAAAAATTAAAAGAAAATAAAGTTCTTTCTTTAGCCATTCCAGCCACCATTGAAAATATTTTACAGACACTCGTTGGTTTTATCGATACGATGATGATTTCTAGAATTGGATTGCTAGCGGTAACAGCAGTTGGTGTTACTAACACTATATTAAATGTCTACTTGGCGGTGTTTATTGCGCTAGGAGTGGGAGCGTCTGCCTTAATTGCTCAATATTTAGGAGCAAATAAAGAAAAAGAATCCCAAAAAATTACAAACCAATCGGTTGTTTTAGCTCTTGTTGTAGGCCTTATTTTCTCTCTTGTCTCTCTGTTTTTTTGGAAAACCGTTGTTAGCGACTATGGGAGCTTCAGATGAAGTTTTAATTTATTCGACACAATTCTTCTATATTGTCGGAGGGACGTCTGTCTTTATCTCCCTTATGACTGTTTTAGGGAGTATATTAAGGGTAACTGGCGACACAAGAACACCAATGAAAGTTACTGCGGTCGTAAACATAGGAAATATCGTATTAGATTATATTCTGATTTTTGGTTTAGGACCCATACCCGCATTAGGCGTTATTGGAACTGCAATTGGTACAGCAGTTTCACGATTAATAGGCACAATTTTATTGTTAAATAAAGTTCAAAAATCGAGTAGTCCCATAGATTTTCCAACTCTATTTAAAAAATCGAATTATAAATTTTTAATTAACCTGACTATTCCAGCTACTCTAGAACGTTTAGTCATGCGTTTGGGCCAAGTTCTTTATTTTGGTTTAATCGTCAGTATTGGCGCAAAAACTTTTGCAGCTCATTCTATTGCCGGAAACATTGAAAGCTTCACTTATATGCCTGCATATGGACTAGCTACAGCTTCCGCTACTTTAGTAGGAAATAGTATCGGAGCAAAAGATTTATCTAAAGCTAGCCATTACGCTTACTCAGCAGCTAAATATGGGGTGATATCCATGTCTATATTAGGTATCATTTTATTTTTCGGTTCACCACTATTTGCTACACTATTTACCAATGATTCTGAAGCTATTAATCAAATCGTAACAGCTCTTAGAATCGATTCATTCGCACAGCCCGTTTTAGCGATTAGTTTGATTACTACTGGTTCGCTACAAGGTATGGGTGACACCAAATCACCTTTGTACAGTACCGCATTTGGTATGTGGGTTATTCGAGTGGTTGGAGTCATTGTATTATCGAAAATATTTAATCTAGGTATAGCCGGCGTGTGGTTGTCAATTGCTATCGACTTATCTTTACGTTCTCTATTTTTAGTCTATAGATTTAAAAATAATATTAAGATCTTAGATAATGAATATCAAAGGTCATAATCCAAGTTTAAGTTAACTACTAGTTCACTTTGTATGTATAAAAAAATAAAAGGAGAAGCTGCTTACAGATGAAAATAACAGATATACTAAAAATGGGTCATTTAAACTACAGCGGAACTTTGGATCAGTCACAAAATGTAAAAGGAATCACTGATAATTCAAATGAAGTCGGCTCTGGCTATATATTCATAGCAATCAAAGGGTACAAGGAAGATGGGAACCTCTACATCCCGCAAGCCATTGTTAATGGGGCAATCCTTATTATTGGAGAAAATGATCTCACTGATTTAACAGTTCCTTATTTGAAAGTAAAAAATGCTCGAAAGGCATTAGGTCAAGTAGCAAAGGAATTTTATAAAGATCCCTCAAAAAATAAAATTATGATTGGCATTACTGGAACAAATGGTAAAACAACAATTGGTTTCTTTGTTAAACAGCTATTAGAAAAACAGGGTTACAGTGTTTCCTTGATTGGAACCATCTACAATGAAATCAATGGGAGAAGGATCCAATACGTCAATACGACGCCAAATGCTAAAGTAATCAATCAATTGCTAACGGCATCAACCGACCAAGTTGTGGTCATGGAAGTATCTTCTCAAGGGTTAGAACAAGACCGTTTGGAAGGAATCCAGTTTGATTATGCTTTATTTAATAATTTACAGCATGATCATTTAGATTACCACGGCACAATGGAAGAATACTTTGAATGCAAAGCCTTATTGTTCGAAAAACTTAAACTGGATGGTACAGCTATAATCAATTATGATGACAGCTGGGGCAAAAAACTGACCGAGCGTTTGACCGCACAAGGAAAAAAAGTCATAATTGTTGGCGAAGAACCGACTAATGAAGTTCAAATTTTAGCTAAAGAGCTAGACAACGTTTCAGTAAGGTATAAAAATAAGGAGTATAACTTGCGCACACCCTTACCTGGAGTGCATAATTTGGACAATTTAACGATGTCTAGTTGTGTCGCTCATGAACTGGGAGTACCTTATGAACAGGTTACACCTTATATGTCGCAGTTTTCTGGCATTGTAGGACGATTTGAAATTTTCGACTTATCCAATAAGGTAACGGTCGTCGTGGATTACGCTCATACGCCAGATGCTCTAGCTACTTCAATCAATACAGCCATCAGCAATGGTGCAAAACGCGTCATAACCGTATTCGGGTTTGCGGGCAACCGTGATAAATCCAAGCGAAAAGCAATGCTAGAAAATGTTTGCCGGTTAAGCACGTATGCTATTTTAACGGTAACCGAACTTTTTGGTTCAACAATCGACAACCTATATACCGATTATGTATCCATCCAAAAAGAGTGTCATGCAGTAGATAAAACGAGCATCATCATGGACCGAACATTGGCTATCCAAAAAGCGATTGGAGAAGCTGAAGCAGGTGACTGGGTGTTGTTATTAGGCAAAGGGCATGAGCAGTACAAAGAAAACTATGCTTTAAAGACCAAAACAGATCAAGAAACGGTACAATATTTGAAGAACAAGGAAATCAGCTCTCAACTTCAAAACGTTGATCGGTATAAAAACGAATTGATTAATAAGTTAAAATAGGGAAGCTTAGAAAAAGCTTACTATGCAAATCGAAGCTATGTCGTTTTAGACATAATTTATAAATGTAATACATCACTAGCGTTGCATTATTTTAATGCAACGCTAGTGACATTGACGGTGAAATTGTTTCTGATAAATTAATGACTGATGAAAGTGGACAGGTAGTGGCTGATGGATTAGCGCCAGGAGAGTATAAACTGCATGAAGTAACAGCTCCAGAAGGTTATATCATAAATACACTCCCTATTAGTTTTACTATTGATGAAGAAGCTGAAGGTG
This sequence comes from Marinilactibacillus piezotolerans, assembly GCF_900114235.1. Taxonomy (GTDB): domain Bacteria; phylum Bacillota; class Bacilli; order Lactobacillales; family Carnobacteriaceae_A; genus Marinilactibacillus; species Marinilactibacillus piezotolerans. The sequence continues at coordinate 16,470 of NZ_FOSJ01000036.1, forward strand.
AACCTGCTGCTTTTGATTTAGAAGCGATGGTAAATTACAAAGGCTCTGTTGAATGGCAGAAAATTACTGAAGATGGAGAACCATTAACCGGCGCAGAATTTAAAGTGTTCAATCAGAATCAAGAGCTAGTTACAACAGTCAATTCAGATGAAAATGGTATGGTTCAAATCAGTGAACTAGCACCTGGAACATATACAGTTCAAGAAACTTCAACGATAGAAGGTTATATTCTAAATTCAGAGACATTTGATTTTACCATTGAAAATGAGTATATGGGCAAACCAGAACCTTTAATTTTAGATCAGTTTAAGAATTATCAAGGTAAAGTGCAGTTGATTAAAATGACTGATTCAAATGAACCTTTGGCTGGAGCAGTTTTTGATTTATTACGTGATGATGAAGTAATAGAATCTGGATTAACAACAGACGAAAATGGACAAGTTTATGTTGAAAGGTTAATTCCTGGAAACTATTCATTTGTTGAAACTTCAGCACCAGGAGGGTTCATTTTAAACACACAACCTCTTGATTTCGAAATAAAATCCGAAATAAAAGGCGAACCTGCTGTATTAAGAGTTGGTGACTTTGTTAACTATCGTGGTAATGTTGAACTTGAGAAAGTTGATATACAAGGAAATCCATTGGCTGGAGCTACCTTTGAAGTTAGAGACAGCAAGGGGAACATTGTTCGTAAAAATGTAACATCTGACAATGATGGAAAAGTACTGGTAGAGCACTTAGCTCCTGGAGAATATGTGATGAATGAAGTGCAAGCGCCAGTTGGATACTTGATAAATTCTACTACTTTACAGTTTACAGTTGATACAGAATCGATTGGTAAACCTGATACGATTCAATTAGGTCAATTTTTCAATTATCAGGGTGATCTTGAAATTCTTAAATTGAACGAGGATAAAGAACTTCTTGAGAATGCAGTATTCGATATCTTTGATGAAGAAGGAAATAAAGTAGCTCAAAACTTGAGTACGAATCAAAATGGTTCTATCTTACTGAGTGAACTAGCTCCTGGAAATTACAATATTGTTGAAACTAAAGCTCCAGATGGTTATCAATTGGATAATAAAACTTATTCTGTCACTATACCAAATACTAGTGAAGGCAAACCAGAACAAGTTTCTATTGAGATTACTAATAAAAGAGTTATAGTAAATCAGGAAAGTTCTGATATAAACGGATCCCTACCGCAGATGAATACTTCTTCATATCAGCTTATAATAGCATTAGTTGCGATCGGGTTAATCGTTTTAGGAATAACGTTATTCAGAAAAAATCAAGAAAATTAACATAATAGTTTAAAATACTCTCCAGAGAAATCTGGAGGGTATTTTTAAAATTTAAGATAAAATAAGGTAGTGAGAAAATGAATAAAGATCAAAAAACAGGTATTGTATTGACTGCAATTGGGATTTTTCTATTTGCCATGATTCCTCTGAGTGATTATATAATTAATAGTATATCTAAACAGGCCGTTGAAGAATTATCCATTGAGAACATTAGGCAAGGTGAACAAGCGGATGCTGATTTCGATTTTGATCAGGTGCAAGAAATCAATGCATCTTCGTTCACATCATTGTTGAACTTTTCCGATGAGGCTATCGGAGTGATTTCAATTCCTGAAGTATCTATGGAATTACCTATTTTCAAGGGTCTGGATAATGATAAATTAATGGTCGGTGCGGGAACTATGAAAGAAAATCAGATTATGGGAGAAGGTAATTATGCATTAGCAGGGCATAATTGGAGAGACAAAACGACTCTATTTTCTCCGCTGCATCGTGTTAAAAAAGGTATGATTATCTATGTGAAAGATTTGCAGAAGGAATATGAATATCGTATCGATAAAATAATAATGGTAGATCCAAACCGACTAGAAGTTATTGACGAAACGGAAACTGCGACACTCACACTAGTCACTTGTAATCATGATGGTACGGAACGACTGATTGTTCAAGCAGTTTTAGTGAATTCATAAAAACACAAAATGTATTAGCGTCAAAGAAATGACTATGCTAAAATTAAGGAAGCGTTTTTATTAACTTGTATAGGAGTAATAATTATGTCTTTTTTTGGTAAACTTGATTTTAATGAATTGTCAGAAACAGATAGAGCAATCTATCACTATATGTCTAGTCATAGTGACAAGATCTCTTATATGCGAGTAAGAGAAATTGCGAATGAATCACACACATCAGCCTCTTCTGTGATGCGCTTCATCCGCAAACTAGGTTTTGAAAGTTTTACTGAATTTCGAAGGCAATTCAAATCACCAGAAACAGAAACCAACGATATCATTAATGGAACTAATTTTTTAAAACCCGAAAATTTCCCGAGGGACATTGAGTCTAAAGTTTTAAATATAGCTCAGAAAATGCTGGAATGTGAAAATATTATTTTTTATGGAATTGGAGCATCCGGTTCAGTATGCGAGTATGCTGCAAGAAGATTTGCCACAATTGGCTATAATAGTTACGCATTAACAGATCACACATATCCTATATTTTCCAAGCTGAAAAATACAACTGATAATATGCTAGTATCTTTATCTGTTACTGGAACAACCACAGAAATAGTTGAATTAGTTAATGGGTTTAAGAATAAACCTGACTATACAACTGTCGCCGTAACAAGTGATGCCAATAGTACATTAGCTAGAATGTCTGATTATGTTATTGATTATTCTATAGAAGTACATCGTATAAACAAACATGAGGATCTCACTAGTCAGATACCATGTATTTTTTTAATAGAAGCTTTATCAGAGGCTTTAAGGCAACTCACTATTAAATAAAACACTTTGATGGTACAACCTGTATCATCATGGTGTTTTTTTCAATTTTCCGGAACATAACCCATTTACAGAAATCATATAGTTTTTAAAAATGTTTTAAAATATACTAATTATATAGAAAGTTACCGAAGGGATGAAAGTAATGAAACAGTTACCTGAAGATTTTTTATGGGGTGGAGCAGTAGCTGCTCATCAGCTAGAAGGGGCATGGAATGTTGCTGGTAAAGGGGTTAGTATTGCTGATGTTATGACAGCTGGATCTAATGGAGTAGACCGTAAGATTACAGATGGAGTAGTAGAAGGAGAATATTATCCCAATCATGAAGCAATAGATTTTTATCATAGATACAAAGAAGATATTCAATATTTTAAAGAAATGGGACTAAAAGTTTTTCGAACTTCTATTAATTGGACTAGAATTTTTCCTGATGGAGATGAGACAGAACCAAATGAAGAAGGATTAAAATTTTATGATGATTTATTCGATGAACTATTAAAAAATGATATTGAGCCCGTAATCACTTTGTGTCATTTTGAAATTCCGTATGCACTGTATAAAAAATATGGAGGATTTAAAAATAAAAAGTTAATTGATTTTTTTGTGCATTATGCAGAAACGGTTATGAACCGTTACAAAGATAAAGTCAAGTATTGGATGACTTTTAATGAAATCAATAATCAAGCTGATGGACAACATACTCTTCATACCTGGACCAATTCGGCAATTAAGTTCAACGAAGGTGAAAATAAAGAAGCTATTGTGTTTCAAGCTGCTGTTAATGAGCTGATTGCCAGTGCACGAGTAGTCAAATTAGGACATAAAATCAATCCGGATTTTCAAATTGGATGTATGATGGCCTATGTACCGATTTATCCCTATTCAAGTAATCCAGCTGATCAGATGGCTGCTCTTAAAGTTATGGAAAGACGTTTCTTTTACAGTGATATTCATGCTAGAGGGAAAGTTCCTGCGTATGCAAAGAAAGACTGGCAAAGAAAAAATTATCATATAGATCTGAGTAGCAAAGAAGAGAGGATTTTAGAAGAGGGAACAGTGGATTTCATAGGATTTAGTTATTATATGTCAGGAGCAGTTACCACAGTACCAGAAGTCAAGGGACAGGAGATTTTAGACTTTCCAAATGCAAAATGGGTCGAAAATCCTTATGTTAACTCTAGTGATTGGGGATGGCAAATTGATCCTATTGGTTTGAGATATACATTAAATGCAGTTTACGAACGATATAACCTTCCTTTATTCATTGTAGAAAATGGTTTTGGAGCATACGATAAATTAGAAGATAATAAAATTCATGACCAATATAGAATAGAGTATTTAAAAGCTCACATTGAGCAGATGAAGCTTGCAGTAGTTGAAGATGGAGTAGAACTGCTGGGATATACGCCATGGGGAATCATCGATATTGTTAGCTTTGGATCTGGCGAAATGGAGAAACGATATGGATTTATTCATGTAGATAAAGATAATTATGGCAAGGGAACACTTAGAAGACGACGAAAAGATTCTTTCTATTGGTATAAGCGAGTTATTACTTCAAATGGTCAGGAGCTGTAAAAATGGAACAACTAGAATTACTAGAATTATTAAACGAAATGACTATTGATGAAAAAATTGGTCAATTAGTTCAGTTAACGCCAGATTTTTTTTCAGAAGGCGGAGAAATTACTGGACCAATGCAAAAATGGAATTTGGAATCAGAAAAATTATATCAAATAGGTTCGATATTGGGAACACATACATCTGAACAAGTATACTCAATTCAACAAGATTATTTAAAAAAAAGTAGATTATCAATTCCGTTAATTTTTATGGCTGACGTTATTCATGGATATGAAACTATATTTCCTATTCCTTTAGCTTTAGCAGCAACATTTGATGAAGCAATAGTAGAAAAGATGGCAGAGTTATCAGCTAAGGAAGCTACAGAAGCTGGCATACACGTTACATTCTCACCTATGGCAGATTATGTAAAAGATGCAAGATGGGGAAGAGTACTTGAAAGTAACGGAGAAGATGTAACGCTTTCGAACGCGTTGACAAAAGCCTATGTTAAAGGATATCAAGGTGAAGATTTATCTAAAGACAAAAATCGTTTGGCCTCTTGTGTAAAACATTTTATTGGTTATGGAGCAGCAGAAGGAGGACGAGATTACAATACGGTAGATCTCTCAGATATTGAAATTGCTCAGAATTATTTACCGCCGTTTGAAGCGGCAATCGATGCAGGAGCAGAATTAGTTATGACTTCTTTTAATACCGTTCATGGAATACCATCAACTGCTAATACATCATTAATTCAAAAGATTTTACGTAAACAGTTAAATTTTAAAGGTGTCGTAATATCTGACTGGGCAGCTGTGGTAGAGTTGATTGCTCACCGTGTAGCTGAGGATAAAAAAGAGGCTGCCCTATTAGCATTTTCTGCAGGAATAGATATGGATATGATGAGTGATAGTTATTTAAGTAACTTAAAAGAGATTATAAATAATAAAAATAAAGAGAAGTTAGACGAAGCTGTTTTAAGAATATTGAATTTGAAAAATAAACTTGGTCTGTTTGAAGATCCTTACCGTGGATTAACAAAAAAAGAATTTGATAAAAATAAAAATTTACGTATAAGTGCATGTGAGATAGCAGAAAAATGTTCTGTATTATTGAAAAACGAGAATATTCTACCTTTGATCAAAAATCAAAAAGTAGCATTGATAGGACCTAAAGCTAAGTCAAGAGATATTTTAGGAGCTTGGTCTTGGATCGGAGATAAAGAAGAAGCGGTTTCACTTTCAGATGGATTACAAAAAAAGGATATTGAATTAAGTGTACTAGGATTTCAAGATGGTAGAGAATTATCTGATAAAAATATCAAAAAAGCTGTTAGACTTGCTGAAGGACAAGATATTGTTATTCTAGCAGTTGGAGAGACTAGTCAAGAGACTGGCGAGGCAGCCAGTTTAACAAATATAAATCTCACTAGAAATCAAGAGAAGCTTATAATGGAAGTTTCAAAAGTAAATAAGAATATCGTTTTAGTTCTATTTAACGGCAGACCAGTTGAGTTGTCATCAATTGAATGTTTTGTTAAAGGTATTCTTGTTGCATGGTTTCCAGGAACTGAGGGAGGTCATGCTTTAGCGAATTTATTAATGGGAGAAGCAAATCCTCAAGGGAAATTACCGATGAGCTTTCCTCGTGCTGTCGGACAATTGCCCTATACTTATGCGCACTTATCAACTGGACGTCCTCAAAATGAAGAAAATAAGAATCAAAAATATATCTCTCGTTATATGGACGAAGAAACAACTCCTTTATATCCTTTTGGATTTGGACTTAGTTATAGCGATTTTGAACTGCAAGATATAAAATTTTCTAAAAAGAAGTTTAAAGGAAATGAATCAATTTCAATTGATGTTACAGTCAAAAATAAAAATATGAATTCTGGAAGTACCGTCATCCAACTTTATTCTCAGGATATTGTTACTACAGTAGCACGCCCTGTGAGAGAACTGAAAAAATGGATCAAGATAGACTTATTAGGACATGATGAAAAACGTATTTCTTTCTCATTAACTGAAAGAGATCTAAGATATGTACACCCAAATTTAAAAAGTAAGGTAGACTCCGGGAAATTTAATCTTTATTTAGGTTTTGACAGTTTGGATGCAAAAATAATCGGAACAGTAGAATATCATGAGAGTAATTAATAACTTTCTGCATATTGATAAAATCTTTATGAAGTAAAAATGTTTTATTATATATCCAAAAGGTGGTACGTTTCGTACCACCTTGGTACAGGTATCAAATTGTAGGTACAGGAATCTAAATCTACAAAAAGCATTGTTTATGAAAACGTTTTTATATATAGTTTAATTATTCAGTGATATATATATACTAATTAGATTATCCTATATGAAATTTGATATGCAAAATAAAAACGTTTTTATGTGGATGGTGAATAAATTGGTAATGAATAATAGAATAACGATTCGAGATGTTGCAAAAGAAGCAAATGTTTCAATTGCTACAGTATCGAAGGCATTAAATGGGGTAGATGTAGTTAAGCCAGCAACAAAAAAGAAAATACTAGAGACTGCAGAGCGTTTACACTATGTACCTAATTTTATGGGAAAACAGTTAAAAAAAGTAAAAACAAATACTCTAGGATTTTATACTACAAGTATTAGCGGTCCCTACTTTAGTGTATTGGTAGAATCTATTGCACGAGAAGCAGAAAAGCATGGATATTCATTGAATGTATTTATATCAGCAGATAAAAAGGTAGTACTCAATAGCATATTAGGAGGCATGGTAGATGGAATGATAGGGTTTGAGGACTTATTAAATCATGATGACCTTGAAGCAATTAAAAGAGAGCATATTAAAGCTGTTTTCATAGACCGTAATATTCAAGATCAGTCATTTGGGAGTGTTGTTTTTGATTCTTTTGATAAAGGAAAAGAAGCTACAGAATATTTATTAAGTTTAGGTTATGAAAAAGTTGCTTTTGTAACAGGAATTGAAGGTGTTTATGATAGTGATGAAAGATATAAAGGATATAGAGCTGCCTTAGAAGATGCTAATATTTCTTTTGATAAAGAATTGATTATCGAAGGTTTTTTTGAAGAAACAGTAGCTTATACGGCCGTAATAAACTTTTTGAGAAAGTTTGACTACTGCCACACATTTGTACCATTGATGCCAACTTTCTTACCACTGTTTGCCAAAGAATGTACCACCTTTTGCCAGCTCGATGTACCACTAA
>NZ_FOSJ01000069.1 GCF_900114235.1 Marinilactibacillus piezotolerans
CCCCTCTATTACAAGTGCCTTTAAGAAACTAAAAGAATACGGCTTTTATCAAGGGACAGAACATCGTACCATTAAATACCTGAATAATTTGATTGAACAAGACCATCGTCCAGTAAAGAGACGCAATAAATTCTATCGAAGTTTACGCACTGCCTCTACCACGATTAAAGGCATGGAAGCCATTCGAGGATTATATAAGAAAACCCGAAAAGAAGGCACTCTCTTCGGGTTTTCGGTCTGTACTGAAATCAAGGTATTATTGGGAATCCCAGCTTAAATCATAGATACCGTAAGGGATTTTATTCTTTATTTAAAACTTTGCAACAGAACCAAAGAATTAACTTAGATGACTACCGTGCAAGAATTACAAATGGCAGTAGAGAATTTGAGAAGATACTTCAAAATCCAGAGACTAATGAGCGTATAGGATTTCATTCGGCTAATGAATTTTTAGCAGATAACACTACTTACGTCTATATAGACGGAGAATTGGAGAACATTATTAGTTTTGAGGAAATAGATACTATAGGCTTAGGATTTTCTTTTTCTCTGCTAAGAGAAATTCAATACCTCACGCACTACCTATGGACAGTAAAAGACAATAATATATATGTTAGAGACGGATTTTTGATTGTATACGAAAATAACTTTAGAGATGTAGGCACCTATAAAGCTTCTGTTTCTGCAATTAATTCTACAGCAGATAATTTGAGAGACGTTATTAGTACTTTTTCAGACGAAGAATTAGATAGAGCTGTTTCTACAATGGAGGAAAAACTTTTTGATTTAGGCTCAGAAGAAAATAATAATAATCAATAGTGTTGCATAAAAGAATTGTTGGAAAAGGGATATAGACCAGCACCTGAATTTGAAGTAGCTGTTTCAAGTTACGTTAACAGTTGAGAACTTATTATTTAGAGCAATACATATAGGAAAACAGAGTAGATGCGTCTACTCTGTTTTCATTTTCACTTTACTTTTTGGGTAGGTTAGATTAGTATGACAGAAAGAAGTTAAAAGGAGAGCTGGTTATGAGCAATTATATTATTACAAGCAGTTCTACAGCAGATATGCCATTAGAATACTTTGAAAAAAGAAATATTCCATACGTTCCCTTTCATTTTATGATAGATGGAAAAGAATATCCCGATGACTTAGGTCAATCCATATCATTTGAAGATTTCTACCAAAGAATATCTGAAGGATCTATGCCTACGACATCTCAAGTAAATGTGGGCCAGTTTGTAGATTTCTTTACCCCTTTCTTAGAAGAAGGTAAGGATATTCTTCATATTGAGTTTTCATCTGGCTTATCAGGTACGTATAACTCAGCCACAATAGCTAGAGAACAATTATTAGAAGACTTTCCAGACCGAAAGATTGAAGTCGTTGATTCTTTGGCTGCATCCGGTGGATATGGATTATTACTTGACTATGCAGTGGACAAAAAAGAAGAAGGGGCCACACTGGAAGAAGTGAGAGACTGGGTGGAAGAAAATAAATTAAATGTCAACCACTGGTTCTTCTCTACAGATTTAACTCACTACAAACGTGGGGGACGTATATCTGCAACCTCTGCCTTTTTCGGTGGCATGCTAAATATTGCTCCTCTTTTAAACATGAATAACAAAGGGGAACTGACACCTCGTAAAAAAATTCGAGGTAAAAAACAGGTCATCAAAGAAATGGTTAAAAAGATGGAAGAACAAGCTGTTAATGGGACGGATTACTATGGGAAATGCTTTATCACCCACTCCGCAGTGTACAATGATGCCTTAAAAGTAGCCGATGCAATCGAACAATCCTTCCCTGTACTTATAGGAAAAGTGGAAATCAATAGTGTTGGAACAGTTATTGGTTCTCATACAGGGCCAGGAACAGTTGCTTTATTTTTCATGGGAGATAAACGAGTAGACTAATCCAATCGAAACACCTTCTTTATTTTAAGAGGGTGTTTTTCTCAATAAAAAGGAGATTCTATAGAAATGACAGCATACGGAGAGTATATTACACTATTTAACCTGGATCATCTTCTATACATAGGAGGTCTCATTGGACTGAGCATGGTTCTTTTTCTAAACAAACAGGCAATAAAGGAAAAAAAAGAGACTATATCTACCTCACTAGTGTTGCATTAAAATTTTAACTATTCCATGCCAAAAAAAAATCCTTTATACTAGTACTTGGATGACTTATCCAAGACCAATACAAAGGACTCCAACATGGATAAGTATAAAACAAAAATGACCATAAATAAATGGTTTTCGTACATTAATTTAGAACAAATCAAAACCACCAGTGTGAACTGGTGGTTTTGATTGGAATTGACTGTCACTCGAATCCAAGACCTTACCTGAATGTTCAATTCCTTTATGGAAACAATTAAAAAGAGATTTTCCAGATATTTAATCACAATCGATTCTCAACTTTTTGAAAGTCGGTTTTTTATTTAAATGCTGCTGGAACCTCTGTTGTTTTACGTTGTGACGTTTATTGTTTGATATTGATAAAAGGGAAGTTTAAGTTTTATTTAGTGTTAACACCAATTCTATTAAAAAATATGACTAATATTTATCATCCTTAAATAGTCTTGTACAAGGGGTGATAAAAATGGAGTGGGCGACACATATTATCGACCAATTGGCAAATATACATTTCTCTATTGCATTAATAGTTAGTTTTTCGGTCGGATTATTGACAAGCTTTAATCCCTGTATGCTAGGGATGGCTTCCAGTATCTTTGCTTTTAAAGGAGAATCTAAAAACAAAAGCATTTTACCCATCACTTTGACTTTTATGATTTCTTTTACACTTACGTTCACGATTCTTGGTGTGGTTAGTATTTTTTTTGGTGAGCAAGTATTAGAATGGACGGAACAATATGAAGATTTATTTCATAATTTTCTAGGTTTCTTATTTTTATTAATTGGATTTTATGTTCTCGGTTTAAGGCTTCATCACTTTCTAGGGTTACTTCCTTTTAGAGTTGTTACCTTTTATTCCAAACCTGAAAAAAAACAACAAAAACCTCGTAATCCTATAATGAAGGCTTACTCGTTAGGTACCTTGTTTGGCCTTACACCATCACCATGTACAACACCTATGATTATTGCTATGATCGCCTTCGCATCAATTACTGGGTCATTAGTTAAAAGTACCCTTTTGTTACTAGTATATGGGATCGGACATGGCACGCCCTTTTTGATCATTGGATGGTTGGCTAGGATATTGAAGAATACCAGATGGATGGTAAGGTGGCAGAAACTCTTGAGTAAAGCAATTGGCGTTGGATTATTTCTTGTCGGTTTGTATTTCTTTTTTGAATAGCTATTAAAGAATCGGTTCTCTATATTACGAATGAACCGATTTTTTGTACATTTATATTTGGTTTTTGTGTTCCTAATTCCACTAAAAATCCTCGTTTTAAACTATACTTTTTCATTTTCCTGTTTTTGTTGCCCCGTACGAGTTTCCAACCACATATCCAATATCATTAAAGCAACACCAGAAACTATGAAAACATCAGCGAGATTAAAGATAGGATAATCAATGAGCCGAAAATCAAGGCTATCTACTACTTCTCCTCTAATCAAGCGGTCAAAAAAGTTCCCTAATGCTCCACCTAGCAACAGTGATAAGGCAAAAGAGATTCGTCGGTTATTCCTTCCTTCTGTTTGTAAATAATAAATGATACCCAGTACAACAATTAACGTTACAATAATAAAAAACCAGCGTTGACCTTGCAAAATTCCAAATGCTGCTCCTTTATTTCGAAGAGAAGTAATATGGAATACTCCTTCCCATAAAGGAATGGTTTGACCTACTTCCATCCATTTGACAATCGCAGATTTCCATAGTTGGTCAATGATTAAAACAATGACTGCAATGATATAGAACATCGGGTTATCCTCCTCAAAAATTCATTTTTTCAAAGTATAACATGATATAACAAACAAATGTATATTTTATTGAAAAGGAGTAAATGTTATTTATAGAATCCCATTTAAATAGGATGATCTGTCAAGTGGACTAGACGGGAAATGAGATATCATGTCTTAGATTTTCCACTTAAGTTCCAAAAAATCACAGATTTGTTCAATGTTACCGTAGATTCCGCAAAGAAAAACTCTACAAACCGTATGAAAAAAAGTAGATTATGGAAAATATATAAAAGGCTTAATACTTAAGCATATTTCAAAAAGGAGGGGTTTTAATGGTAGAACAACTCGACTATTTAAACTATATTAATGGGCAATGGGTTGGTGACAGTTATAAAAAGATTAAAGTATTCAACCCTGCAACAGGAGAATACATTGGATCGGTCCCTGACGCTGATGAAGAACATGCCAAACAAGCAATTGAAGCAGCGTCTCAAGCGCTCCCTAAATGGTCCAAGAAGTCAGCAGCAGATCGTAGCGATGTGCTAAGAAAATATTATGATCTCATCATGACGCATGAAAATGAAATCGCCGAAATCATGACAAAAGAAAATGGCAAGCCATTAAAAGAATCTAAAGGTGAGGTACAATATGCAGCATCGTTTATAGAGTGGTATGCCGAGGAAGGTAAGCGAATTTATGGACGTATGATTCCTGGTAAGAGGGAAAACCATCGTATTAAGGTAATTAAACAACCTGTGGGCATTGTTGCAGCAATTACCCCATGGAACTTTCCGGCGGCGATGATTACAAGAAAACTGGGTCCAGCGCTAGCGGCAGGCTGTACGTTTATCGTAAAGCCACCCGAGGAAACACCTTTAACGTGTATGAGACTAGTAGAATTAGCCGAAGAAGCTGGTATTCCGAGGGGTGTTTTCAATGTCGTGAATGGTAATCCGGAAAAATTCTCGGAAACGGTCATGTCTGATATGCGCGTTCGTAAATTAACGTTTACTGGTTCAACGCCTGTCGGTAAATTGTTAATGAAACAAGGTGCTGAGCAAGTTATGAAACTTTCTCTTGAACTTGGCGGGCATGCACCAGTAATTGTATGTGATGATGCAAATCTTGATCAAACCGTTGAGATGTTAATGGCTGCTAAGTTTAGAAATAGCGGACAAACCTGTATCGCGGCTAACCGCGTTTATGCTCAATCAAGTATTTACGACGAGCTTGTTAGACGAATGACCGAAGAAGTTAAAAAGCTTAACGTTGGTAACGGTCTGGAAAATGGTATTGATGTCGGTCCCTTAATCAATAAAGAAGGTTTAGAAAAAGTAGGACGTCATGCACGCAGCACTTACAGAAATGGAATGCCGTCCAATGACAGAAGAAGAGTGGTTGACACAGTTTCATTGTGTAGCAACATTGTATGTGGAAATCCAATATGAATTACTGTCGCTTGATGTTGATATCGAGGGTGACTTGGAGCCTTACTTTACTGAAGGCATCGAAAAGTTTAAACGAGGCGAAATGGAACTGTTTGATCTATTTATTAAAATGCGGTAATTTAAAGAAGCAATTGAACGCGAATTGTTGCCTTACGTGTGTCATTAATGGCACATTTGTTTGTGTAAAACTTTAGTTAAACCGCACGGTTTAACTTGACGAACGGTGAAACTACAGGTAAAATTAAGCTAACTAAAGGGGAGTAGCTCTAACAATAATGTCGTCATTACGAGATCTTTATCTCCGGCATTACTGGCAACATCCGTTGTAGGCAAGACCTTTACCAATATAACACTATGGGTGTTTGTTGGTAAGGGTCTTTCTTATGTTTACAAAGCACTATTTACGTAAATATTATAAAGAGCTTACGAACGAATACCTAAAGAAGGAGTGAGAGGGATGTCTTATTATCAAAAGACAGAAGAAGAAACGTTAAAAGACTTACAAGCGAGTATCGATGGTCTTTCTAGCGGAGAAGTAGCTGCACGTATCGAACGTGATGGCTATAATGAGCTTGAACAAGAACAAAAAGCATCTACCTGGAAATTATTCTTAGATGCCTTTAAAGATGCGATGGTGATTGTCTTACTCGTTGCCGCCGGTGTACAAATGTTACTCGGGGAATACGTTGAGACAATCGTTATTATGGTCGTACTGATTATGAATGCGATCATTAGTGTGGTCCAAACGAAAAAAGCTGAAAGCTCACTTGATGCTTTAAGAGAAATGTCAGCACCGAATGCGAAAGTCTTACGTAATGGTGAAAAACAAACGATTCCCGCTCGGGAACTTGTAAAAGGTGATATCGTTTATTTAGAAGCAGGAGATTATATTCCGGCCGATGGTCGCTTACTTGAATCTGGTTCACTTCAAGTCAATGAAGGGATGTTGACAGGTGAATCACAAGTCGTCACGAAAGACGTGGCGGTGATTGAAGAGGAAGTCGCTCTTGGTGACCGGATCAACTTAGTTTTCTCAAGTTCACTCGTAACCAACGGCCGGGCAACCTTCGTCGTCACAGAAACCGGTAAAACAACGGAAATTGGTAAGATTGCTAATCTCTTAAATACAGCGGAACAAAAACAAACGCCACTCCAGCGTAAACTTGATGCGTTTAGTCGTAAACTCGGTTTTTGGATTCTGATTCTGTCAGGTGTGATTTTCTTAGTCCAAGCCCTTAGAATTTGGTTAGGCGAAGGACCGGTTGATTTAACACCCGAACTCCTCAATGCCCTTATGTTTGCGGTCGCGGTTGCGGTTGCGGCTATTCCTGAAGCCTTGCAGTCCATTGTGACCATTGTGTTATCGGTTGGAACAAACAAAATGGCTAAACAACATGCGATTATTCGTAAGTTGCCTGCCGTTGAAACACTAGGTTCAACGAAAGTCATCTGTACCGATAAGACAGGGACACTGACGCAAAATAAAATGACAGTCATGCATCACTTTACTTTTTCTGAAGGTGATGAGACATCACTTGATGCGTTAAGTGATGATGAACGTCTGCTGATTGATACCGCCGTCTTATGTAATGACTCTTATATTGATTCAAAAGGTCAAGAAGTTGGTGACCCAACAGAAGTTGCTTTAATTAATTATGCGAATAAAGCAGGCGAAGATTATTTAGCATTACGTGAGCGCTATGAACGGATCAGCGAAGTGCCATTTGATTCAGATCGTAAGCTGATGTCGACCTTAAACGCTTATGAAGGTGCTAAACTCTTGTCCATTAAAGGTGGCCCGGATGTGATGTTTAAACGGGCAACGAAAATATTAGAAAATGGTGAAGTCAAACCATTAACGGATGAACGAAAGGCACGTTTAAATGAACAAAACGAAGCGTATTCTCGTCAAGCACTGCGCGTGCTTGCGTTTGGTTTTAAAGAAATGCCTGAAGGTACATCAGATATTAACTTTGAAGACGAAGAAGACTTTGTCTTAGTCGGGCTTCTCGCGATGATTGATCCACCACGTGAAGCTGTCTACGGGGCGATTGAACAGACAAAACATGCGGGTATTAAAACCGTGATGATCACCGGTGACCATAAAACAACGGCCGAAGCAATCGCCAAAGACATCGGTATTTTTGATGACGATGACTTAGCGCTTACCGGTACGGAACTTGATCACTTAAGTGATGCTGAATTAGAAGAAAAGCTTGAACATATTCGGGTCTATGCCCGTGTATCACCAGAGAATAAAATCCGCATCGTCAAAGCATGGCAGAAAAAAGGTAACATTAGTGCGATGACCGGTGACGGTGTGAACGATGCCCCAGCTTTAAAACAAGCTGATATTGGTGTCGCAATGGGTAGTGGGACCGATGTAAGTAAAGATGCGGCAGCGATGATTTTAACCGATGATAACTTTGTATCGATCGTCAATGCTGTTAAAGTTGGACGGACAGTCTTTGACAACATTAAAAAGGCGATTGCTTATCTGTTTAGTGGTAACTTAGGGGCGATTATTGCGATTCTCTTTGCGGTGATTGCGGGATTCCCTAATCCATTTACGGCACTGCAGCTGTTGTTTATTAACTTAGTTAATGACTCATTACCTGCGATTGCTTTAGGGATGGAGAAATCAGAACCTGACGTGATGGACCGTGAACCGCGTTCCATTGATGAAGGGATCTTCGCCGGTGAGACCTTACGGTCTGTCATTACCCGTGGATCATTTATCGGGGTGGCAGTTATTATTTCACACTTGATCGGCTTGCAAACATCGACTGAGGTCGGTGTGGCGATGGCCTTTACGACCTTGATTCTTTCCCGGACCTTACAAACATTTGCCGCGCGTTCAAATAAACAGACAATCTTTGGTGTCGGTTTATTCACCAACAAGTACGTGTTAGGTGCAGTCACATTATGTTTCGGTCTTTATCTCATTACCGTTATTCCAGGCTTACGTTCAATCTTTGCAATTCCAAGTAGCTTTGGTCTGACTGATTGGAGTATTGCGGCTGGTCTTGCGGTCCTTGCGGTTGTGATGATGGAAATTGTGAAAGTCGTGTATCACCGTTTCTTAAGTAAAAACTAAACGTTTTTTAATCCGCGCGTCGTTGATTGACTTTAAGATAGTTAACCATCAAGTCTTTAAAGTGCTGACTAAAAGTCAGTCGTGAAAAGAAAAGGATAGATGTAAAAGAGCTAAGGCCCGCTGCCTTAGCTCTTTTACTACATTATATGTATTCTTAGATGTTAGGCTCGCTAAAAGGGCAATGATGTTTAAATTAGTAGGTAAGAAAAGTACGCGGTTGTTAGGGTTTGGTGTAAGATAAAGATGAATGATGCCAAACACTATTAAATAATTTATATTTTTTTAGTAAACGTTTACGTTTTTGATGCATAGGCTATAGAGATAGTGTTATACTCTCGAGTTTGACACTTAATTAAAACAAAAACTCTCTAACCCCTTATTTTTCAGGGATTTAGAGAGTTTTTTTGCTTTTGAAAAAGTGAGTACTA
>NZ_FOSJ01000035.1 GCF_900114235.1 Marinilactibacillus piezotolerans
GGTTGACCAACTGTTGATCCAAATGCCGTAGGCTATCGGTTTCATCATTAATCGCATAGAGAAAGAGTTTCAGTACTTTCTTAAACGTTAACTTTTTTGAATAGCGATTAAACTGACCGATAACCTGTCGAGACGTTTCACTTAATTTTTCTAAAGAAATGTACGAAAACCATTTATTTATGGTCATTTTTGTTTTATACTTATCCATGCTATAAGTCCTTTGTTTTGGTCTTGGATAAGTCATCCAACCCCATTATAAAGGACTTTTTTATGTGTTGAAACAGTTAAATTATTTAATGCAACACTAGTGTATAGAAATATATAATGTTATGCATTTATGCTTGTTACTTTCAATAAAATAAAATTGGAGACGAAGATGAAAAATATAGAAATAAAAGTTGTCGATAAAGATAATGAAAAAAGTTTGAGTCTGAAAAATGAATCATTTGAAATTATTGGTGAATTGATCGTGGCAAGAGTTGATGGTCATTGGTTATACACTGAAAATGAGTTTGAGCAAATTACAGAAATGGTATTTCCAGAAGAGAATTATTCATATGACACAGTAATAAAAAATGGTTTTTCTATCGGAGCATATGATAAAGATCGATGTATAGGATTAGCTATATTTGAATACCAATGGAATAGCTACGTTTACCTAAGTGATTTAAAAGTAAGTAATCCATATAGAAATCAGGGAATCGCCAGTAAAATTTTAGATTTTTCGAGAGAAATCATTGCTGAAAAAGGATATAAAGGGATATCAACTATTGCCCAATCTAATAATTTAATTGCTAATCGATTTTACATAAAATATGGATTTGAAATTGGTGGTCTAAATACGCAAAATTATCATTTTACTAACCTGAAAGGAAAAGCGGATATTTATTATTATTTTCAATTAAGTAAGTAGTTGATCTATTCCATGATTTTCAATATATTAAGGATAAAAAATCTTTGTATAAAACAGGTGAAAAATTGAATAATATACGCCCTAAGTAAATTAGAGATGCGTAAATTAATTTTTAAAAAAAACAGATATTAGTCATAAATCCATGATATAATGTGAATACTTGTAGTAATCTCCTTAAAATCAAATGATCAGCATTTTGGCAGTTGGAGTTACCTACAAAACCTTAAAGTTATTAAATACAATATTGTATATTTATAAAGCCTTACATGTATAAATATGTAAGTTTGTTTTAGTCTACTAATATTTATTTAAAACAAGCAAAAGATATGCTTTGGATATCATTATAAGCGCATTAAAACGATTTAGAAAACCTTTATACAGGATAATTTAGAAATAGAGACTCCCTTATATGTATACGGAAGGTATGAGGCAATGAAAAGATCAAAGAAGAGAATAGCCGTTATAGGTACCGGTATTACAGGTCTTACGGCAGCATATCGTTTGAAAAAAATTATTAAAGAAGAAAATTTACCATTAGAGCTTTTAGTCTTAGAAGGATCTATCCGTTCAGGCGGAAAGATACATACCATGAAAATGGGAGAAGACTTTGTAGATATCGGAGCAGAATCTATCGATATTAGAACGGATCATACGTTAGATTTGATAAAAGAATTAGATCTTCAGAAAGAAATGACACATAGTCAAAATGGCAAGCAAGATATCTACGCCTTTAATAAACTTTATCATATTGACAATCCATCTTATAATGGAATTCCTTCTAAACGATCTGACATATGGAAGTATGATATTCTATCTTTTCAAGGTAAAATAACCTACCTTAAAGATACTTATCTGTCTGACACTGAGGTTCATGATAAAACGAGTGTAATGGAATACCTCACTAAAAGAATAGGAACGGAATTAACAGAATATGTTGCAGAACCTTATTTTTCAAAAATCTATGTGACTGATATGGAATCAACGAGTATTGAAGTTCTAAATAAGCAGATAGTTGAATTAGAACAAGAGTATGGAGATCTAACGAAAGCTATAGAAGCAAATCCGAATCTTTTAGACGGTACTGGAAATCAAATATCATTTAAACAGGGATTAGAAACATTGACTACTGCACTGCTGGAAGAAGTTAATGAGCATGTTCTTTTTTCTAAAAAAGTAACAGAAATCAAAAAGAGTATCGAAGGTACGTATATTTTAGATATCAACCATAAAGAACAAGTAAGAGTCGGGGCGGTGGTCGTAGCTACTGATCCTAGTGTTTATAAAGAACTGTTTAATGACCCTGAATTAATTGATTATTTTAAAGATATCAAAACGACTTCTGTGGGATTTTCTATGTTCAGTTTTCCAAAAGGTGCAATAAAAGATGAACCTCAAGGAAATGGTGTTTTATGTTCTAGAAGAAATGATTCTCATATTTCAAGTATCGTTTGGTTGAATAAGAAGTGGAAAAGCTTAGAAAATAAAGAAGAAGAGTTGATAGGTGTCTATTTTGGACGTGGAAACGAAGAAATTATGCTTTCTCTAAGCAATAAACAGATTGAAGAGTTACTACTCAAGGACCTTGAAAGAATACTAGGAATTTCGGCAGAACCGATTTTTCATGTTGTAAAAAGATGGACAAATTCCTATCTTAAATCTTCATTTAAATTCCAGGATGAAAGGCCAAGGTTGCTTGATGCCATCAGAACTGATTATCCTGGTATCTATCTGGCGGGTAACGGAGTTAATGGATTTGGAATTAATAGTTGTATAGAACAGGGAAATGAAGTTAGTGAAAAAGTAATTGCACATCTAAAAAAACAAAATGGTTTATATTGATTGAGAATATATATGTATAACAGCTAAACTATAAGTATTCTATAGTTTTAGCTGTTTTTTTATTTTAATCTGGAGTATTCTAGAATAAATAGGAAAGGAAGATCAAAAATGAGAGTAATCATATTAGGCTACTATGGTGGTTATCCGACTAGAGATACTGGTACTAGTTCATACTTACTGGAATCTGAAGGATATCATTTACTACTTGATGCAGGAAGTGGATCATTATTAGCATTGGAACATCATCTTGATCCACTAGAGTTAGATTCAGTACTGCTTACACACTACCACCATGACCATATTGCTGATTTAGGTGTACTACAATTTACTAGACAGTTAAAAAGAGATGAAGATGGAAATCGAGCTTCTATTTTGCCGATTTATGGACACAGTGATGATAAACAGTCATTTTTAAAAACAACTATGGATGAAGTGAGTCAGGGAATTGACTATACTAAAGAAAAACAAATATCAATCGGTCCTTTTGATATTCTCCATTTAAAAACGCTGCATCCAGTACCTTGCTATGCGTTTAGGATTATTGAAAGGAAAACGGGTAAAGTTATGGTCTTTACAGCAGATTCTGGTTTTATTGAAGAGTTGATTCCTTTAGCAGAAAATGCTGATCTTTTAATTGCAGATTCTAATTTTTTTAAAGGAATGGAAAATCATTCAGTGCATATGACCTCAAAAGAGTGTGGACGGATAGCAAATAAAGCAAATGTGAAAACGCTAGTTTTAAGTCATCTGCCACAAAAAGGGGATCTACAGAAGTTAAGAAGAGAAGCAGCTGAAGAGGCACCTAAGACAAAAACGATTTTAGCAGAAAAAAACTTAGAACTAATAGTATAAAAGGAGTAGTGCAAATGTATTATGTTAAAAACGAAAGAAATGGGCAGGAGATTCATGATGCAAGGATTAATCTTGCTATTGAATACTATCTTTTAAATGAAATTGAGTTAGACGAACCGCTTTTACTTTTTTATATTAATGATAATTCAATCATTGTTGGTAAAAATCAGAATACCTTTGAGGAAGTTAATACTGATTACGTAAATGAACATGACGTAACTGTAGTTAGACGCTTTTCTGGAGGAGGAGCAGTTTATCATGATTTAGGGGTATTATGTTTTTGTTTCTTGACTAAAGATGATGGAAATTCCTTTAGAGATTTCAAAAAATTTACTTCTCCAGTTATCGATGCCCTTCATAAAATGGGTGTAGAAGGAGCTGAGCTAAGAGGACGCAATGATCTAGTTATTGACGATAAAAAGTTCTCTGGAAATGCAATGTACTCAAAAAATGGTAGATTAACAGCTCATGGAACGTTGATGTTTGATTCCGAAATTGAAGCAGTCGTAGGAGCGTTAAGACCCAAAAAGCATAAGTTAGAGTCTAAGGGTATAAAATCTATTAGAAGTCGTGTAACAAATATTAAACCGTATCTAAGTGACGAGTATCAATACATGAACGCTAAAAATTTTAAAGAAAAGCTTTTGTTGAATATATTTCATGTTGATGATACATCAGAAGTCAAAGAGTATAAACTAACAGAGGAAGACTGGGAAAAAATTGATAAGTTTGCTGAAAAATATACAGCTAACTGGGATTGGAATTATGGAAAATCTCCTAAATTTGATTTAGAGCGCAGCGAACGACTATCTGTAGGCACAGTTGAAGTGAAAATGAATGTCAATAGAGGGATTATTAAAGACCTGAAGATATATGGGGATTTCTTTGGATTAGGAGAAATTTCAGATGTCGAAAGTAAATTGATCGGAAAAACCTATGAAGAAAAATCAATACGAGATACTTTCGAAGAAGTAGATATAAATAAATATTTCGGACAAGTTAGCGTAGATGAATTAGTTCAACTATTTTATTGAAAGTTAACATCAAAAATCACTGCATAAAAGTGCAGTGATTTTTTGCTGTAAATGAATAAATACAAATTATATCTTCAAAGAAAGCATTATATAAATAAAGAATTACAGAGATTTAAATACAGAAAATAAAAAAGGATGTGACAAATAACTATCTAGATTGTAATTGTTATAAATAAAAAAGATTTTAATATGCAACAAAGAGTTTTATGGAAAATGCATTAATGTCAACGTTTTTAATGTTTTTTACATAATTATTACATAAAAGTAATATAATATTTGACAAAAAAATGACAAAAGGGGTTTACAAGTGTTCACAATTCGTTTATAGTTATAAATGTAGTCAACAAGCAAGAAAACAAACTACTAATATACAGAAATTGAAGGGAGCAATACATAATGGTCACATTATTTACATCGCCGAGTTGTGCGTCATGCAGGAAAGCAAAAGCATGGTTAGAAGAATACGGGATCCCTTATGAAGAAAGAAATATTGCGTCAACTCCAATTAGTATCCAAGAAATTAAATCAATTATGCGAATGACAGAAGAGGGAACGGAAGAAATTATTTCAACACGCTCTAAAGCTTTTCAACAATTAAATATTGATATTGATGAACTGTCACTAAAAGAGTTATATACATTAATTCAAGATACGCCAAGTTTATTACGTAGACCAATTGTACTCGATGAAAAACGTATGCAGATCGGATATAACGAAGATGAAATTCGTCAGTTTATTCCTAGAGAAGTAAGAGCCTTAGAATTACAAAGAGCCCAAAGATTAGTTGCACTTTCCAATAGCTAGTAATGGTTTAAGTACATTAAAAATTTGTTATAAGATTCGACTTGGTTTTGAACCGTCGAATCTTTTTTTATTTTATGTGAATCATTCGCTTGTATTCGTTTCTTCCATTTTGTATAATAGCAAGAGCGTAGGCTCTTAATGATTCAGCGTTTAAGCTTTATTTTTTTAATAAAACATTTACAATGAAGATATGTAGTTAGAATAATGTTTAAATTAATCCTACGATTCGGCAAACACTATAAACTAATATATATGCCTAACACTGATTAAAGGAATGAGGTGCTAGAAAGATGGAAATCGAACATATCAATGATGATACGATCCGTGTGAAAATAGAAAACAGGGACCTCGAAGAAAGAGGCATTACCTTTCTTGATTTGTTAGGAAACCAAAAACAAATCGAAAGTTTTTTTTACAGCATTCTTGAAGAAGTGGATATAGACGAAGAGTTTCAAGAATCCGATGCTGTTACTTTTCAAGTTATGCCAAATAATAATGGCTTAGAGCTCTTTATCAGTAAGGGTGCTCAATTTAAAGAAGAATTAAATGATGAGATGGATGATGATTCAGCAATGGATCCTGTGAGAATGTTGAATGAAAAGTTATCTCAAAATGTTAAACCAGATGGATTAGAAGAGTATTTAAAAGCTCAGGATGTTAAATCTCGAGAAGTGATTTTTGTGTTTCGAACTTTTGAACAGGTAATTATGATGGCTCAAGAGTTTTCTTTAGAAAGTGGAGCATCTACTTTATACAAATATAAAGATCAGTATTACTTGCACGTTGTATTTTTTGTAGAAGAAATGGTTATAAGAACGATGGAAGTAGAAATAGCCCACATTCTTGAGTTTGGTGAAAAAAGCAGAATTTCTTCAGAAGTATTAGATGAATATGCAGAAGTAATCATGGATAACAGTGCCTTGGAATTGATTAGACACTATTTTAAATAAGAATCTTTATGACCACAGAGCTTATAGTTCTGTGGTCTTTTTTGATTGTTTTTTATTTAATAAAACAGTATTAATAATAGAAAGGAATGGTGAAAATGATAATTGCACTGACGCAGACTAATGAATATATACAAGCTAGTGATAGTAAAGCACCGCTGCTTAAAGGTTTAAGATGTCCAGGCTGTGAGAAAAGAGTTTTTCTTAAGAAAGGTGAAAGTAAGATTCCACATTTTTCACATCATCCTAAAGAAGCTTGTAAGGTATTTTCGGAAGGAGAAACCAGAGAACATCTGGAAGGAAAACTAGCTATTTATAACTTTTTCAAGAAAAAGGGGTATATGGTAAAGTTAGAAGCATATTTAAAAAATTTAAATCAGAGACCAGATATACTCATAGAGAGTAAAAAAAAATTGTAATTGAATATCAGTGTAGCCCAATTCCAGTAGAAAAAGTGATTGAAAGAACAAATAATTATCAATCAAGTGGATATGAAGTATTTTGGATCTTAGGTAATAACCTAAAACCAGGTCCTAGTGTTACGAACTTACAGAAAAGTTTTATTCGAGTACATCCAGTACTTTCCTTTTATATAATGCACTATTCCACAAAGAATCGAAGTCTTCAGATATTAAGTCATATCAAGAGATCTTATGGTAAAAAGTGGCATTATAATTCGTTAACTGTAGAATTAAGTTATTTAATTGACTTAGTAGAAGGAAGCACAATGGAAAAACCGATTCCAGCTACAGATAAGCTGTTTTTTGATTTAAAAGAGATACACTTTAATTTAATGAGAGCCGCACATTATTCTGATCCTAAAATTCGTCAATTTTGTCAGGAATTATATTTAGACAATGAAACATTACTTAACATGCCAGTAGAACTTTATATACCGGTAGAGCATGAATGGCTTATAGAAACGTTAACTTTTCAATGGAAATATTATTTGCTAAAGTGGATAGAAAGTCATCGGATCGGTCAAGTAATTACCATAAAAAAACTTAATAGATTTATTGAACAGCTCACAATAGAAGAGAAGATTAGATGTTATAGAATGCCGTTAATTATTGAAAATAATAGCAAAATGATATTTTATGAATACATGGAGGTGTTAGCTCAACATCATATTATAAAATTGATTCGAAAAAACAAATGGAGTGTACGAAAACGAGCAGAACGTTTTAAGAGTGAAGCAGTGAAGCTAGAAACACTAAGAAAAAGCTCATCAATAAAGTCTTCAAATAATGAACAGTCAAAATATATTGTATATTCTAATGAATTTTAAATTGTGTTATCATTATTTTATAGTTTATATTAGGAGGGGCTTCAATGTCAGAAGTAAAATCTTTACCAAAACGTGAAGAAGTTTCAAAAGAATTAACATGGGATTTGACTGTAATTTTTAAGTCAGATGAAGAATGGGAGAATGCCATTAAAGAAGCTGAGGAAAAGGTTAGAAATGTTTCAAGCTTACAAGGAACACTAGCAAATGGAGCAGAGGATTTTTTAAAAGCACTTGAATCTATTCTTGATGTTTTTCGCTCATTTGGATCAGTATATGTATATTCTCACTTGAAAAATGATCAAGATACATCTAATGGTACTTATCAGGCAATGAATGACCGCGCTCGTTTACTAGCTACTAAAGCCGGAGAAGCAACTTCTTGGTTTGAACCAGAGCTATTGTCTTTATCAGAAGATAAATTAAAAGGATATTTCGAAGAAAAAGAAGAATTGACTGTTTACAAACATTATATTGATCAGCTAACTGCGAATCGAGAGCATGTCTTATCCGCAGAAATGGAAGCATTATTAGCTGGAGCCAATGATATTTTGACAGCTTCTAGCCAGACTTTTAGTGTGTTGAACAATGCGGACTTAACTTTTCCTAAAGTGAAAGGGGAACACGGAGAAGAAGTTCAGCTTTCTCATGGAATGTATGGTCAGTTATTAGAAAGCACAAATAGAGAAGTCAGATCAGAAGCGTTCCGAAAAATGTACGAAATCTATGAAGGATTAAAAAATACATTTGCCAGTACTTTATCTGCAAATGTGAAAAATCATAACTATCAAGCATCAGTACACAAGTTTAATTCCGCTCGAGAAAGAGCGCTCTCTGCTAATCATATTCCCGAATCTGTTCATGAAACACTGATTGATGTTGTTAATGAACATTTACCTTTACTGCATCGTTATATGGAATTGCGCAAAAAGCTCTTGAATGTTAATGAATTGCACATGTACGATTTATATACTCCGATAACAGGGGAAGCAAGTTTAAAATACACCTATGAAGAAGCAAAACAAGAAACACTAAAAGGTCTTGCTCCACTTGGTTCTGAATATAAAAAAGTATTAGAGACAGCTTTTAACGATCGTTGGATCGATGTTGTGGAAAATAAAGGAAAGCGCAGTGGTGCATATTCATCAGGAGATTATGATACTAACCCGTATATCTTATTAAACTGGCATGATTCTCTTAATCACTTATATACCCTAGTACATGAACTTGGGCATAGTGCGCACAGTTATTTTACGCGTGGAAATCAACCGTTTGTTTATGGCGATTATTCAATATTCTTAGCAGAAATAGCTTCTACAACAAATGAAAATATTCTAACCGATTATTTACTGAAAACGACTGAAGATCCTAAAGCACGTGCTTATGTATTAAATCACTATCTTGACGGGTTTAAAGGAACGGTCTTCCGTCAAACTCAATTTGCAGAATTTGAACATTTCATGCATGAAGAAGCGGCAAAAGGAATACCTTTGACTGCAGATTATTTGAGCAAAAATTATGCAGAAATCAACAGTAAGTATTATGGTGAAGCTGTAGAAAAAGATTCTGAGATTCAGTATGAATGGGCTCGAATTCCACATTTTTATTATAATTATTATGTTTATCAGTATTCTACAGGTTTTTGCGCTGCCACTGCTTTAGCAGATAATATTTTGAATGGAGAAGATGACACTCTGGAAAAATATTTAAATTATTTGAAAGCAGGAAGTAGTGATTTTCCAATTGAGGTAATGAAAAAAGCTGGTGTTGATATGACTAATAAAGACTATATTATGAAGGCTATGAAAGTTTTTGAAGAAAGATTGAACGAATTTGAAGATACTCTAAAAGATTTAAATCTCTAATTAAATACAAAAAGAAAAAGCCCTCTTGTGGGCTTTTTCTTTTTAATAATTAAACGGTCTGGAATTTATATTTATTTTTTATCTCTGACATCTCAGAAGTCAGTGAATTATTTGAACATAATCCATGTAATAATTGTTTAGATATAATAGAATCAATACGGTATCCATATTCTTCACCATTTCCAGTGAATAAAACACAAGCAGGTGTATCTTGTACAGACATTTCTTGAGCTAATTTCTGATCTTTAGTAAAAGCTGTTTTAACTAAATCAGAATTAAAATCTTCTTCAAACATTTCAATATCTAATTTAGCTGCTTGTGCACTTTTTAAGACTAATGATTTAGAAAAAGTATTGTTATTTTCGATAATGTTTTTCTGAAGAGTCATTAAAAATTTTCTTGCTTTCTTTTTGCCTTGCATAGAAGCAGCGGCAAAAGCTAAACTAGCATTAAAAGAGTCAGTGTACATCTTATTACGATTTTCAATTGAAGTTTGTACAGCCTTCTCATTTAAAAGTTGTTTTTTCACTGAATTAAAATTTAAAAGGGGTACAAAGCTGATTTTTACTCTTTCATCTCTTTCTTTAGAAAAAGCTTCTATAGTTTCTTCTGCATCAAAACTATTTGCCCCTAAAGGATTAATGAATAAAAAAATTTCTATAATATTATTTAATGCCATTCTATACTCACCTTACAATAATTTATTTTGTTAATTTGCTGTCTACAATACTTAATAGTTTGTCCAATTAGTAATATATAAATTTAGGATAACTTCTGTGATTCCTCTTTACATTTACTAGATTAACAAAGACGAGAAAATATTAATAATCATCTGCATAGATTTTGTCATAAAATTTATTGGTATGTGACAAATTCGTCACAATTGCATCCTTGTTTTCAGACTTCAGTATCTTTTGAATGTATTGCATTAAAAGCACGCATAATTTTGTTTGGTGTTTTTCGCTTAGGGATTTCGTAGTTTTTCATTAAATCATCAATAAGCTGATTTCCTTCTTCTGCACTTGAACTTTCTACTTCTAATTCATAATCAACTTGGTTAGCGTAGTAATTTTTATCTAGTACAATAATACTATTATTATTTTTTTGTTCGATGCGTTCAGTTCTTAAATTTGCAAAAATTTTTAGAGGAATGTTAGTATCCAGACCATATGATCTTAAAATATCAGCGATACTATCTGAAGTATAATATGCATTGCTTTTTATAATTTGCTGAGCTTCTAATAAACTTATTGCTATATTTGTTTCAAGTAAGTGTTCTTTATGCGGAGATTTCAAAGTGATTTCAGCATGGGTGTTTTTTATTCTGATTCGTAAGGCCAATTTTTTCTTTTTTAAGTCAAAGTTTATTGTGTCAAAGTAGATATTTTCTTGAGAAAAAATATTTTGAGTTTTTAAATTTAAACCTTTAAATAAATCCATATATTCTTTTTCTGTTAATAAGTTTTTAAATTCAATTTCGATATTCTGATCCATAGCTATCCTCATTCCGGGGTCTCTATTACGGTTTTATCCATAAATATGGTACAATAGATTCGATAAGAATGAAAGAAGGAAATGAAAAGAAGGTAATATAAATGGATAGAGACTGGGAATTATTTTTACTTCCATATACTCAAACAGTGAATGAATTGAAAGTAAAACTTAAAGGGATTAGAACATCTTACCAACTTAGCAAACAACATGGACCGATTGAATTTGTGACAGGTCGTGTGAAACCTGTTAACAGTATCTTATTGAAATCTAGAACTAGAAATATTTCTTTGGAAAAGTTGGAAACGGATATGGAGGATTTAGCAGGTATTCGCATCATGTGTCCGTTTGTAGAAGATATTTATGATGTGGTGGATCTTCTGAAAAATCGTCATGATTTTAAAGTGGTTCAAGAAAAAGACTATGTAACTCATAAAAAAGATAGTGGATACCGGTCTTATCACTTGATCTGTGAATACCCTGTACAATTGATTGATGAAGTAAAATATATTTTAGTTGAAATACAGATTAGAACTTTGGCAATGAATTTTTGGGCATCAATTGAACACTCATTGAATTATAAATATCAAGGTGAATTTCCGCATGAAATTAACTTAAGGCTTCAAAAAGCTGCGGAATCTGCATTTCAATTAGATGAAGAAATGTCGACTATAAGAGAAGAAATAAAGGAAGCACAGAGTAATTTCAGGTTTAAAGATGGTAAATCGTCAATTGAAAGAAATAAGTGGAAGGAATAGTATAGTGAGAGTAGCAATCGTATATAATTCAACTGGAGAATCAAATAAAGTATATAAGAAACTACGTGCAATGCTGGAAGAAAATCAGTTTGTTATTGATCAGAAAAATCCTACGATTGTCATTTCTGTTGGCGGAGATGGAACACTATTATCCGCTTTTCATCGCTACGCTCACATTTTAAATCATGTTCGTTTTATTGGAGTCCATACGGGGCACTTAGGTTTTTATACGGATTGGCGCGAATATAATATTGGTGAGTTGATTGAAAGCCTAAAGAAAGACAATGGAGAATTTGTACAGTATCCATTATTAGACGTTGAGATTTATTTCAAGAACAAAACAGCACCTGCGCATTTTCTTGCGCTTAATGAATCTACAATCAAGCGGGTTGATGGAACTTTAGTTTGTGATGTTTACATTAGAGATGAACAATTTGAGCGTTTTCGTGGTGATGGATTGTGTATCTCAACTCCTACTGGATCTACTGGCTATAATAAATCCATTGGTGGTGCAGTATTACATCCTCGGCTGGAAGCTCTTCAGTTGACGGAAATGGCTTCATTAAACAATCGTGTATTTCGTACTTTGAGCTCTCCCATGGTCATAGCACCTGATGAATGGATCAAAATTATTCCTATTGATACGGCAGACTTCGTTTTTACAATAGACCAAGTAGTGACTACTGAATCAGAAGTTGCTGAACTAAGATTTAAAATCGCTGATGAGCGAATTCGGTTTGCCCGTTACCAGCATACTCATTTCTGGAATCGTGTAGAAGATGCATTTTTGGGAGCGAGAAAAAGAAATGATCATTGAATGGAAATACAAAGAAACTGAACCAAGAACATTAAAAGCCTTTTTAAAAGAAAAGAAAGTATCGAAAAAAATGCTTGCGAAAGTAAAATTCAGCGGTGGTCAGCTGCAAGTAAATGGCGAAGAGGTGAGGGTAAGACATACTCTGAATGCTGGAGATACTATTCGAATGTCCATACCGATAGAGCCTGCTAATCCTCATTTGAAACCATCTGAAAAATCTTTAGATATTTTGTTTGAGGATGAATATTACCTAATTGTAAATAAACCAGCCGGAGTAGCATCCGTTCCTTCTTCAACACATCGAGAAGATACAATGGCTAATAGAATCAGGGGATATATTGAAAAAAAACAATACATGCATAAAACCGTGCATGTGGTAACTAGACTTGATAGAGACACTTCAGGAGCAATGATTTTTGCTAAGAATGCACTTGCTCATTCAATGATTGACCAAAATATGAGAAAGCAAGAAGTTGAAAAGCTTTATCAAGTGATCATTTCTGATGTGATGACTGAAAATCATAGTTTTATTGAGGCGCCCATAGGACGGACAACGGATTCAATTATTACACGAAAAGTGAGAATAGATGGAAAACCTTCGTTAACAGAATACTGGGTAGAAGAAAGGTTTAACAATGCTACGTTAGTCAAAGTGAAGTTACACACTGGTCGAACCCATCAGATCAGAGTGCATTTTTCTCATATTGACTGCCCTTTATTAGGAGATGATTTGTACGGAGAAAAGAGTGGATATTTCTATAGACAGGCACTTCATTGTAGTGAATTAACATTCAAACATCCGTTCACTGAACAGTTGCTACAGGTATATGCACCACTTCCAAATGATTTAAATGAACTGATCGAAGCACTGCGAGGTAAATAAATGGTTAGAAAGAAAAAATTAACTAAAAAACAAAAACAACAACGCATACAGCTTGTTTTCACAACACTACTATTAGGTGTTGCTTTTTTAATGGGGCTGTTTTTCGGAGATGATTCTTACAATATCGATTACTTTTCACGTAAATTTGAAAATATGAGAACCGATGTAGCTTCTGTTTTTTCAAATTTGGGTAGTCAAACAACTGGTGAAGTACAAGATATTGAAGGAACAATCCATTTTTTTGATGTGGGCCAGGGCTCCTCTACCTTAATGCAAGCTAACGATGGAACGAACATCTTGATAGATACAGGTAGATATGATGATCCTGATAAAAAAATTATCAAGTATCTGGATCAGTATATAGGTACTGGCGGAACAATCGATCTTTTGATTTTTACACATAACGATGCAGATCACATAGGTAATGGGGATTTAGTTCTTGATTATTATAAAGTAAATGAAGTTTGGATGAATGGTGTTGACCATACTACGAAGATTTATGAAGATGTATTAGATGCTATAGAAGAATCAGATACACTTTATCATGAACCGAAAGCGAATGAAGAAAAAATTGTTGGCCCTTTTAAAGTTGAAGTTTTCAGCCCATTCAAAACAGCTGAAACAGATGACCAGAATGAAGAATCTATCGTCACAAGAACAACATTAGACGGTGTCAGAACTACAATAACAGGAGATGTTTCTTCTAATGTTGAGAATCGATTAATTAAACAGTACTATGATTTGAAAACGGATATTCTTTTAATCGGACATCATGGATCTCATGATAGTACTAGTAATGAATGGCTGGATGCTACAGATCCGCGAGTTGGAGTCATACAAGCGGGGGCAGATAATACTTACGGTCACCCACATGAAGAGACCTTGGAGCGTATAGAGCAAAACGACATTCCTCTTTATAATACGATTAATAATGGAACAATTACTGTAAAGTTGAATGGATCTGACAAGTTGGATATAGAAGTAGAAAAAAATGAGTGAATATTTAACTATCTATTATCTAGAAGGTTCTAAATATGTAATCAGACAAGGTGGTAGCTATGAAAGTAGTTTTTGAATCTTTAGAAAATAATCTGGCTAAATTGGTCCCTGATAGTAAAAGTGATGAAATCATTGTTAGAAAAGAAATGTTACCTAAAGGCTGTAAAATTGGGGATGTTTTAGAGATAGAACAATCTGATAAAGATGCCGAAGTATCTGTGAAAATACTACGATCAGAGACAAAAAAAAGATTCCAGGCTAACAAGGAAAAAAGACAAAGATTGCTAAAAAGAAAACACTGAACAATTATTCATTGAACAGTGTTTGATAAGTACAATACTTTTTTTGCTTAAATTTTCTTAACCATTCTGTGATGAGGAATACCAGCGTCCATAAAACCTTCACCTTCTACAGAAAATCCGGATTTTTCATAGAAAGGAATAGCTTGATCTTGAGAGTCTAATATCATAATTTCTGCATCTTTGGAGCGAATATACTGTTCTAATTCTTCCATCAGTTTTTTTCCAGAACCAGTTTTTCTTGCATCTCTAATAACGGCTACTCTCTGAATTTTGAATATATGAGGTGCTTTTTCGTAAATTCTAGCTGTAGCAGATGGAACTGAATTGATATAGCCTACGAGATGAAATGTTTGGTCTTCAAGGTCATCAATTTCTAGTTCCGGTTCTACATGCTGTTCTTTTACAAATACCTCTTTTCTAATGTGTATAGCATCTTTGTATACCTCACTTGATATATCTTCGGTCCATAAAAATTCCATAAATTATTCTCCCCCCTGTCTAGATTTTTATAATTTTATCATTAAATTTGTATTTTCGTCAATTAATCGTGATAACTGCCTCTTTAATTTAAGTAGTAGCTGTCATATAATAGGATGTAGTCAATAAATGGTAGAGGAGAAATGTAAGTGATAAATTGGCAAAATTCAAAAATAATGTTCTGGACTGTATGGTTTTTAGCAGTAGCATTGTTAATA
This sequence comes from Marinilactibacillus piezotolerans, assembly GCF_900114235.1. GTDB lineage: Bacteria > Bacillota > Bacilli > Lactobacillales > Carnobacteriaceae_A > Marinilactibacillus > Marinilactibacillus piezotolerans. The sequence goes on from NZ_FOSJ01000035.1 coordinate 15,485, forward strand.
TTCATTCTTCAACAGATAGATTTCATTTTAAATCCTCTATTAGCTATCTTAACTTCATTATTTATGCCTTTATTGATAGCGGGCTTTCTATTTTATTTATTAAACCCTATTGTTAAATTACTTGAAAAAATAAGAGTGAAAAGAATATATGGAGTATCTCTAGTAATGGTATTGCTTGTGGGGATAGTTGTTCTCACAATTCTAAGAGGTATTCCAATGTTAGTAGAGCAGACAAGTCTGCTTATTTCTGGTATACCTCAATTTATTAACGAACTTGATTTTTATTTTCGGAAACTGTCTGAAGAGTCATGGATGGAACAAGTCGATTTTGATGCAATTCTTTTTAATATAGATACGTGGTTACGTAATTTGGGCACTGGATTTTTAGATGGTATGGTAACGAGTGTAGGTGGTGTAATCCAAAGCTTAACTCAATTTTTATTTTTATTTATCACGGTACCTGTTATTTTATTTTATATGCTATATGATGGCCATAGATTCCCTAGTTATATTGAAAAAATCAGCCCTGAACATTTTAAAAAGAATGCCAAGGAGTTAGCGCTTCAAATCAATGAAACGATAGCCAGCTATATTAGTGGAAAAGGAATGGCTTCATTACTTGTTGGAATTATTCTTTTTGTCATGTATACTATAGCTGATTTTCCGTCTGCATTTTTACTCTCTGTGTTTGCTGCAATTACTAATTTCATCCCATACGTGGGTCCATTTTTAGGAGCAGCACCTGCAATTGTAGTTGGGTTGATTGACTCTCCTGCAAAAGCAGTATTAGCAGCAGTCTTTGTATTGATTGTACAACAATTAGATGGTAATTTATTCACTCCATTTTTAGTGGGAAAATCACTTTCGATACATCCTCTTACAGTTATATTGATATTATTGGCATCAGCAGATATTGCCGGATTACTCGGAATGTTAATTGGGGTTCCTGTATTTGCAATTATTAAAACGATTGTTGTTTACGTTATAAAAATCAAAAAAGAAAAGAAAATTACGTTATCTTAGCTGAAAACCTGTGATACGAGCAAGAGAACTGTTTGATTAGAAGGAAATAATTATAAATAAAGGAAGTTATTATGACAAACGAAACAAAAGAAAACAAACAATTGAAAAAAGAAGTAGAGTCAAGAAGAACATTTGCTATTATTTCACATCCGGATGCTGGTAAAACGACAATAACTGAACAATTGCTTTTATTCGGTGGAGCAATCAGGCAAGCCGGTACTGTAAAAGCTAAAAAGTCAGGTAAATTTGCAAAGTCAGACTGGATGGAAATTGAGAAGCAAAGAGGGATTTCCGTTACCAGTTCCGTAATGCAGTTTGATTATGATGGAAAAAGAATCAACATATTAGATACACCCGGACATGAGGATTTTTCTGAGGACACATACCGTACCTTAATGGCAGTAGATGCTGCTGTTATGGTAGTAGATAGCGCAAAAGGGATTGAAGAACAAACTAAAAAATTATTTAAAGTTTGTCGTATGCGTGGGATACCAATCTTCACATTTATGAATAAGTTAGATCGAGACGGAAGAGAACCATTAGAATTAGTAGAAGAACTTGAAGAAGTTCTTGAAATTGATGCATACCCAATGAACTGGCCGATCGGATCAGGGAAAAATTTCCTGGGATTATATGATTTGTATCATAACCGCATTGAAATGTTTCGCCCTGATGAATCAAATCATGGAGAACGTTTTATACCTTTAAATGAAGAGGGCTCAATTGAAGGAGAGCATCAACTAAAACAAGAAAGTCTGTACGACCAAGTATTAGAAGAAGCAATGCTATTGAAAGAAGCGGGAAATGATTTTTCTGAGAAAGCAATATTGGATGGTGAATTGACACCTGTATTTTTTGGATCTGCATTGACTAACTTTGGCGTTCAGACTTTTCTGGAGACATTTTTACAGTTTGCTCCAGCACCGACTGAACATATTGATATAGACGGTAGAAAGGTTTCACCTAATAAAGAAGAGTTTTCTGGCTTTGTCTTTAAAATTCAAGCAAATATGGACCCAAAACATCGTGATCGTATTGCGTTTGTACGAATTTGTTCTGGAGACTTTGAAAGAGGAATTGATGTTACTCTAACTAGGACAGATAAAAAAATGAAATTGTCAAATTCCACACAATTTATGGCTGAGAATAGAGAATCTGTTAAAGGGGCCGTAGCAGGAGATATCATCGGGTTATATGATACTGGCAACTTCCAGATTGGAGATACAATCTACGAAGGAAAGCAGGCGATTGAATTTGAAAGCTTGCCACAATTTACACCAGAATTATTTATTAAAGTAGAACCGAAAAATGTTATGAAGCAAAAATCTTTCCATAAAGGAATTAATCAATTAGTTCAAGAAGGTGCTATTCAGCTATACAAAACCTACCATACTGAAACGTACATCATTGGCGCGGTAGGACAATTGCAATTTGAAGTTTTCCAGCATCGTATGCTGAATGAATATAATTCAGAAGTTGTCATGACCTCAATAGGCAGTCGAATTGCTCGCTGGATTAATCCGGAACAATTGGACGAAAATATGGGATCAAGTCGTAACATGCTGGTTAGAGACAGATTTGATAGACCTTTATTCTTGTTTGAAAATCAATTTGCAGAGCGCTGGTTCAGCGATAAATATCCAGATGTTGAATTAACATCACTTCTATAAAAAGTTACAATATATTTATTATGTTTATGTAAAAAACACATGGAGCTCATTAACCAAGTAATTGGTCAGTAAGTCTCATGTGCTTTTTTATTTGTCCATTATAAGGGATTTACTTTTATTCTTCTGAAGAACTTTGATTCTTATCTATTGGATTGTCGTATTTATCTTCAGCAACTGATTCTTGAGATGCAGCCACTTTTTCAATAACTATGGCATCATCATCATTTACTGTTGCCTTGATATTACTTGCGCCCGGATGGTTCAAGTAGTACTCCGCAACTTTATCTTCGATTTGTTCTTCGATTACTCTACGAAGTGGACGGGCTCCCATTTTAGGATCATATCCTAAATCTACTAGTTTTTCTTTAGCTTTATCATCGACTGTTACTGTTATATTATGTTGTTTCAATGCATCATTGATTTCTTCTAACATTAACGAAACGATTTCCATAAGATGTTCTTTTGATAAAGAATGGAATTCCACAATACCATCTAGACGATTCAAGAATTCTGGTTTAAAGAATTCACCAAGGTTATTGAGTAGTGAATGTTGTTTTCCACTTAATTGTGCTCCAAATCCTACGCTTGATTCAACGTTTGTTGTTCCGGCATTACTTGTCATGATAATAATTGTTTCTTTGAAATTAACTGTACGACCTTGTGCATCAGTTAATCTTCCATCATCCAAAATCTGTAAGAACATGTGCAGTACATCAGGATGGGCTTTTTCCACTTCATCAACTAAAATCAAGCTGTATGGATTGCGGCGGATTTTTTCAGTTAATTGCCCAGCTTCATCATATCCAACGTAACCTGGAGGAGAGCCTATTAGTTTAGAAGTACTGTGTTTTTCCATATATTCACTCATATCCAAGCGGACGTATGAGTCTTTACTACCGAATAATTCAAGCGCTAATGTTTTAGCTAATTCAGTTTTACCAACACCTGTAGGACCTACGAAAAGAAAAGAGCCGATTGGACGATTTTTCTGTCTTAGGCCAATACGATTTCTACGAATCGCCTTAGCTACTTTTTCAACAGCATCATCTTGTCCAATTACATGATTACGCAGAGACTGATCTAAGTCTCGTAATTGTTCTTGTTCTTTTTCTTTTAATTCTCCAACAGGAATACCTGTTTTTTGCTCGATGATATGAACCATATCTTTTTCTGAGATTTCAGGTAAATCTGAATCGGGTGTTTGCTGATCCAGCATTTCTTTATGCTTAGTTACTTGATCACGGTAAAATGCTGCTTTTTCATAATCTTCTTGTTGTAATGCTGCTTGTTTTTGCTTTTCAGCTTCATCTATTTTTTGTTTGATTACTGCTGGGTCTACTGTACGGATGGTCAAATTTTTCTTAGATCCAGCTTCATCGAGTAAATCAATCGCTTTATCGGGTAAGAAACGATCTTGAATATAACGATGAGATAATTCCACTGCACTTTGTATTGCTTTATCAGTGTAGTGAACATGGTGATAATCTTCATATTGTTTTTGAATCCCTTTTAATATTGTAATGGTTTCTTCTGGAGTCGGCTCATTGACTCTAACTGGCTGCAAACGTCTTTCGAGTGCAGGATCTTTTTCGATCTTTCTGTATTCATTCAAAGTCGTAGCGCCAACCATTTGCAGTTCCCCACGTGCAAGAGCAGGTTTTAAAATATTTCCAGCATCCATACTGCTACCTTCAGCAGTGCCGGCGCCCACTAATTCATGAACTTCATCAATAAACAGAATAATAGAATCATTTTCACGCAATTCTTTTATCAATTGCTGCATGCGTTCCTCGAATTGTCCTCTTATACCTGTTCCTTGAACGAGAGAAGCAACATCTAAGCGAATTACTTCTTTATTCAATAATTTTTGTGGAACTTCATCATTTACAATTTTAAGAGCCAAACCTTCTACGATAGCAGTTTTACCAACACCTGCTTCTCCAGTTAAAACAGGGTTGTTTTTTGTACGACGATTTAAGATTTCGATAACTCTTTCTATTTCTTTATCTCGGCCAATGACAGGGTCAATTTTCCCTTCTTTAGCCATTTGTGTTAGATCTACACCATATTCTCCAAGCAAGCCGCCTCTTCCTGAAGCGTTGTTGCGAGGTGGCTGTTGACCATTTCCTCGGAATGCCTGGTTTGGTGGAGTCTGCTGATTAGGATTTTGAGTGTTGCCTTGAGAGATTGCTCTAAAGAGATCATCAAAGTTTCCAAAACCAAATGGGTCTTGAGCATTTCCTTGATTCATTCTACCTTGCTCCTCTTGTTGTCTGATTTCTCTATAACATTTCTGACATAAGTCAATTTCACGATTTCTCCCATTGATACTTGTGGTTAAATGAATAGTTGCATTGCGTTGCATACATCTTTGACATATCATGCTGCTGCACAACCTTTCTTTTAGTTCTATTATCTAGTTTTATTATACTAGTCTATCTGCAAAAGGTCAGTTGAAAACAACTATTTTAAACAATATTTTACAAAGAAACATCTACATAAAGTTGTTTTGACCAAATTTGACCTATTGCTAATTCTTATTATACTCTGACCTATTTTGCCTTTCAAGTGATAAATACCTCGAAATAGTAAAAAATAGTTGTAGGGTTATCAGAAAAATGGTAATCTGTATAGGAAGAAAGGTGAATAATGACTTATTATGCCGTTTTTCTAGTTTTATCTAACTATAAGACGGATGTTTTATTCACTATTTTCAAAAACTATTATATTTGTAAAGGGGAAACTATCAATGGAAAAACGTAGCTATAATGTAACAGCAGAAACTGGTATTCACGCACGTCCAGCAACATTACTTGTACAAACTGCAAGCAAATACAACTCAGATATTACTTTAGAATATAAAGGTAAATCTGTTAACTTGAAATCAATCATGGGTGTTATGTCACTTGGAGTTGGTCAAGGCGCAGACGTTACAATTTCTGCTGAAGGTGCAGATGAAACAGAAGCAATTGAAGGAATCGAACAAACAATTAAAAATGAGGGAATGGCTGAATAATGGCATCACAAGTATCTGGTATTGCTGCAAGTGATGGTATTGCTCAAGCTAAAGCTTATTTATTAGTAGAACCTGATTTATCATTTGACAAAAAGACGATTTCAGATGTGGAATCTGAAGTTAATCGTTTACAGGCTGCTATCGATACAGCTAAAGAAGAGCTTGCTAACATTCGATCTATTGCAGCAGAGTCACTTGGAGAAGAAGAAGCACAAGTGTTCGATGCACATGCAATGGTGCTTTCTGATCCGGATTTGATTGATCAAACAAACACAGTAATCAAAGATGAAAAGGTAAATGCTGAAGCAGCTTTGCAACAAACATCTGATAATTTCATTACAATTTTTGAAGCGATGGAAGATAATCCTTATATGCAAGAAAGAGCAGCAGATATACGGGACGTACGTAAACGTGTTATGTCTCATTTGCTGAATGTAAAACTTCCAACTCCTGCTACAATTGATGAAGAAGTCATCATTATTGCAGAAGATTTGACGCCAAGTGATACTGCTCAACTAAATAAACAATATGTAAAGGCTTTTGTGACTAACGTTGGTGGACGTACTTCTCACTCTGCTATCATGGCTCGTTCATTAGAAATTCCTGCAATCGTAGGAACGAATAATATTACAGAAATGGTTTCAGAAGGAGACTTTTTGGTAGTAGATGGTATGGAAGGTGATGTTTTCATCAATCCTTCAGAAACTACTATTGAAACATACAACAAAAAAGCAACTGAATTTGCAGAGTTGAAACTTGAGTGGGACCGCTTGAAAGATGAGAAGAGTGTTACTAAAGACGGTAAACACGTTGAACTGGCGGCTAATATCGGAACTCCTAAAGATTTAACTGGAGTAATTGATAATGGTGGAGAAGCAATCGGATTGTACCGTACAGAATTCTTATATATGGATTCTAAAGAATTGCCTACTGAAGATGAACAATATACTGCTTATAAAGCGGTTTTAGAAGGTATGGATGGGAAACCTGTTGTGGTTCGTACGATGGATATTGGTGGCGACAAAGAACTTCCTTATTTAGAATTGCCTAAAGAAATGAATCCATTTTTAGGATATCGTGCAATTCGAGTTAGTTTGGATCAAGACGAGGTTTTCCGTACTCAGATTCGCGCATTATTGCGTGCTTCAGTACATGGAACTTTGAGAATCATGTTCCCAATGATTGCAACTCTTCCTGAATTTAGAGATGCTAAAGCAATCTTAGAAGAAGAAAAAGCTAACTTAGTCAAGGATGGCATAAAAGTTGCAGAGGATATTCAGGTAGGAATCATGATCGAAATTCCAGCTGCAGCTGTATTGGCTGATCAATTTGCTAAAGAAGTTGATTTCTTCAGCATTGGAACAAATGATTTAATTCAATATACTATGGCAGCTGATCGCATGAATGAACGTGTTTCTTACTTGTATCAACCTTATAATCCTTCTATTTTACGTTTGGTCAAAAACGTAATAGATGCAGCACATAAAGAAGGTAAATGGGCAGGCATGTGTGGAGAAATGGCTGGAGATCAAATTGCAGTTCCTCTACTAGTCGGTCTAGGTCTTGATGAGTTCTCTATGAGTGCAACAAGTATTCTTAAAACTCGTAGTTTACTAACTGACCTTGATACTGCTGAAATGAAAGAATTAAGTGATAAAGCACTTAACGAATGCACGACAGCGGAAGAAGTCGTTAAATTAGTAGAAGAATATACTTCTAAATAATAATTTACACTTTAAGAGAGTTGACTCTCTTAAAGTGTTTTTTTTAAAAGAATAGTGAATCTGCTTTATACATAAAAGATTTAAGTGATATAATAATTAAAATAAAGTAAAAGAGGAGAGTTAAAATGAAAAAAATCGGGTTTATCGGAACAGGAGTCATGGGTGCATCAATTGTAAAACATCTATTATCTGCAGGATATGAAGTCAATGTGTACAATAGAACGAAAAATAAAACAGATGAATTAGTAGAGCTTGGAGCTATATGGAAAGATACACCAAAAGATATTGCTCAGACGAGTGAACTGATTTTTACAATGGTCGGATTTCCAGAGGACGTAGAAGAAGTATATTACAGTGATAATGGGATTTTTAGTGGGGTACAATCTGGTTCAATCTTGATTGATCTTACAACGAGTCAGCCATCATTAGCCGAAAAAATATATAAAACGGCTAAAGAAAAAGGTGTCTCTGCTTTGGATGCTCCTGTATCAGGTGGAGACCTAGGAGCAAAAAATGGAACTGTAACCACAATGGTGGGTGGAGATGAAGAAGATTTTGAAATAGTGAAACCTGTATTTACGACATTTTCAGGGACGCTGGAATTGCAAGGCCCTGCCGGTAGCGGACAGCATACAAAAATGGCGAACCAGATTATGATTGCTGGCACAATGACAGGTTTGACTGAATTATTAGTCTATGCAAAAGCAGCAGGATTAAACTTGGAAAAAGTTCTCAAAACTGTTGGTGGTGGAAGTGCAGCCAATTGGTCTCTACAAAATTACGGCCCAAGAATCTTGAAAGAAGATTATTCAGCAGGATTTTTTGTGAAGCATTTTATCAAAGATCTGGGAATTGCGTTAGATGAAGCGAATAAGCTTGGATTGAACCTTCCTTCAACTCAGAACGCGAAGAAGCTGTATGACCAGTTAAAAGATAATGGTAATGGTGATGATGGTACTCAGGCTTTAATTAAACTTTGGTGGGAAAAGTAATTTTAGGTAGACAAAAAAAGAGGCTGGGACAAAAGTCTCTGAAAGTCTTTAAATATAGAGAACCCCTGAGAAAATTGTAGAATACAATTCTCTCAGGGGTTCTACTTACTGAATGATTCTATTTTTTCTTTCTTTTATTATATTTTCGTAGGTTATTAGCCATGAAGATCAGATTCGTTTCATTTTCTACATTCGATTTTCCACGAACTGAAAATCGAGTGAACCTCAAATTGGCCTTCACCTGTCCGAAAGTTGGTTCTACATCAATTTTACGTTTACCATAAAATTGAGTCCCTTCTTCTGACGAAAGCTTTTC
>NZ_FOSJ01000033.1 GCF_900114235.1 Marinilactibacillus piezotolerans
TTATTACTTAGTTCAAGCTGCCAACTCTGTAAGACGATATATTCCTGAGTATGAAGCCTATTACCAGAAAAAATATAAAGAAGTACCGAAAACACAACACAAACGAGCCCTCGTCTTAACTGCACGAAAATTAGTGCGTCTGGTGTTTGCACTCCTAAGCGATCACCAACTCTATATCGCAAGATCGGAGGCGATGGAGTCTTAAGAGAAACTATTTCTTAAGGACGACTATCCGAAGACATAAACCGAACGTATTTTCGAATGCGTGGCGGTTTAGTTCAGTGCACCCTTTTTTATGAAATTAGGTTGTCATTTTAATCTATTCTCTTGACTTAACACCATAATGCTTTTAGCTTAATGGTATATTTATCAGTATAGATCAAAATAATGATTTATAAAGTATTGAAGTATAGAAAAAGTTATGAGATTATAAAAGTGTGTTTACCACAAGATAGGAGTTATACAGTGCAGTCAAAACTATTATCAAAATATGGCTTACAAAATTATATTGCAGGAACAGGTTATAATTTCCGCTATCAAAAAGCCGGGAGAGCAGTAATAGAGGATGTTCAAAAAGCGATCAGCAAAATGGATATACATCCCAACGAGATTTATACGGGTCAACAGGTACATAGTGCAAATATTACTTATGTAGATGGTGAAAACGGTGAAGCGTTTGTTTTTGGAAAAACATTCAAAGAAACAGACGGATTAATTACTGATCAACCAAATGTTGCCTTCTTGATCAAGTTTGCGGATTGTACTCCTGTGGTATTATTTGATCCAGTAGCACAAGTACTGGGAAGTGTTCACTCTGGGTGGCGTGGAACAACTCAGCGTATCTCATTAAATGCTGTTGATATGATGGTTAATGATTTTAAATGTAAAAAAGAAAATATACTAGCATATTTAGGTCCGTCAATAGATATAGATCATTACGAAGTTGGATCAGAAGTCTATGATGCATTTGAAACATTTGGAAATCGTGATCAGTTTTTTAGTCCAAAGGGGAAAAAATATCAATTAAGCATGCTTGATGCCAACCTTGATATTTTAAAGAATGCCGGAATCCGTTCAGAAAATATTGAGATCGAGAAAGCTTCAACTTTTACAGATCCTAGACTTCATTCTGCTCGTGCAGAGGGGTTAGACTATCAGCTGAACGGTATTATAACAATGATGAAACCATAAAATAAATTTTAAAAGCAGCAGTTCAGTAATGTACTATCCTATACCTTGATTTTTTGATCAACATTAAAGGGCATAACATATGAACTGCTCTTTTTTTGAATTCTATTTCGAATATTTTAGAAATAATATTGACAGTTTAATTAGATAGGCGTACTATTTAGATGAAATTAGAAATAGAAAATTTATTAATTAGATAATATAGAAAGGAAAATATAATGGGATTTCCCGAGACCTTTAAAGCTTTATCTGATCCGGTTCGTAGAGAGATTCTGGTATTACTGAAAGATCAGCGGATGACAGTGGGAGAGATAAAAGAACACTTTGATATAGCTGGAGCAACACTATCTTATCATTTGAACCAATTAAAAAAAGCAGATTTGATTCATGAAGAGAAGTATAAAAATTTTATTTATTATGAATTAAATATATCAGTATTTGAAGAAACCATGCTCTGGTTTTCTCAGTTTAGAAAGGAAAATAGAAATGATTAACTTCAGAAAACAGACTTTAATCATTACAACTCTCGTCTGTTTATTACCAATAGTATTAGGGGTATTTATGTATAGAGATTTGCCAGATCAGATACCAGTCCACTGGAACGCTGCTGGAGAAATCGATAATTATATGTCCAAACCGTGGGCTATATTTGGATTGCCTGTATTTTTTGCTGTCATAAACATCATTAGCATTACAGCCATAACCAATGATCCCAAGCGACAAAATCAATCTAAGTGGATGAAGAGAATGATCATCTGGCTGGTTCCTGCACTTTCAGTAATTTTATTACCTATTTCTTTGTTTATTTCAATCGGAATCAGTATCTCTGTTCCTTTTGTTGTTACGCTATTGATTAGTATTTTATTTATCGTGATAGGAAATTATTTACCTAAATCAAGGCAGAATTATACAATTGGGATTAAATTACCTTGGACATTACATGATGCAGATAATTGGAATAAAACTCATAGATTAGGCGGTGTTTGCTTTATAGCAGGAGGCATTATTATATTTATAAGTAATCTATTTCAGCTAGGAAGTCAACCTGGTTTACTACACTTCATTATCACTATAAGCACAATTATACTCATGATTTTGGTTCCAACTGTATATTCATTTATTTTGTACCGAAAGGATCCATCTTAACTAAATGAACAGAGCTGAACCTTTATAAAGGTTCAGCTCTATTTATTATTCGAATGAGGTTGTCATTTCAAGTGCATCAAGCGGCACTTCAGATGTCATAAGCTGATAGACCATTTCTTGATCCTGCCATCTGATATCTACACTTACTTCATCCCCACCTGCTGGATAATTTACATAGACCATTCCAGTATCATCTGGGGCTGGGAGATAATTTTCTTCTAGAAACTCCACCATCTGCTTAGCAATATCAGGATTATTCATCTGATCTTCACTGGCAGATTCAATTAAGAATTGCCAATTTCCTTCTGACCATCCAAAATATTGAGTACCCGCTGCACCTTCACCATATCCGGTAATATCATGTCCTAGATCGGTACTGTTTTCTTCTATTTTACCAACTGTTTTTCCATCAGTAAAAGTACGCAGTTCTTCATTTGCCAAATCAGAATTTTTATACATTGTTCCTGAGACTTCTACAAAGGACTGATCCTGTTCAGTTAAATATTCTACTGTATATTGGTCTGGATTATTTGTTACAATATTAGTAGAAAGAGAAGATTTCTCCACATCAGGAAAGGTAGTCGGTAACAGTACCTTGCTGGAGTCCATATCTAATTGGATATCGTTTGAGGATGACTGACTATCAGATTCATCATTTGATTCATCTTCACCATTTTCTTCTGTAGAAGATCCATCTTCCTCAGTCGATTCTTCACTTGAATCCTCAGTACTTTCAGAAGAAAGATCTGAGTCCTCAGCAGTCCCGACTTCTTCGGAAGTGGATTCATCACTAGAGCTAGAATCATCAGAACAGCCAACTAACAGTGCGCCAGTCAAGCTAAGTGCTAATAATTTAGATACATTAATTTTGTACATATTAAGTCGTCTCCTTTCGATAATTTAATGATAACAAGACTGATTCAATAACTTAAATGTTTAATCTTAAAATCATAAAATTATCAACAAGTATAAGAAGCATTCATATTTTAGCTTAATAAATTTTTATTATAAGAAAATTTAAACTTAGAGATGTTTATTATGATAGATTTTATATAGAGTTGAAAAAAATAGAAGGGAGAAAATAATGAAAAACCAAATCAATACATACTTGTTTTCAGGAGCTGTTTTTAGTCTAGGTATAATAGTCATTGGTTACTTTTTATGGACGATACTAATACCAATCCAAGACCTCGACATGATGAGTGATGCAGAGCTTTACCGTGTACAACAGGAAGTCGCACTGAATTATCCGCTAGGCAGATTTATGCTTTATTTAGGATTTTTCTTATTTACAATCTTCACATTCGCATTACTATTCAAGTGGATTTACCTTAGACTGAAAGGAACTGACTATTGATAAAATAACTAAACCCATACTCGTAATCTATGCAGAGTATGGGTTAAATTTATATGGTTTTCTGAATAATTTGTTGAATCCATTTTTGTAATTTTAAAGCTTCTTGAGAATTTATCTCAGGTAATTTATAGGTAGTTGATGCTGTTGTAATGCGCAAGGAAGTCAAATTGAATTTTTTTGCAATCGGTCCGACATTTGATTCTATATTTTGGATACGAATCATAGGAATCGTTACTTTATTTCGAAACCATACACCGGTTTTTAACATGATTCGATCATTATCAAAACTATACCTCCAATATTTTCCTTTTAAATCAGGAAGTAGAAAGATGAAGAAAATTGAGCTGATGAAAATAAGAGATAAAGCCACAATTATCATCCATCTGGGAATCGTTAATTCGGCAAAGAAATGTAAGGACCCTAAAGCTGCTAAAACAACTATAGAAGAAGTGACTACCTGTAATACAGCTTTTATTCGCCAAAGTTTGATTACTTTAGAATCGACTTTTCGTATATCCATATCAATTAATTCCTCCATTTCTAAACCATTCAAATATTTTAAAGGCATCTTTTTCTTCAATATATTTTAATTTGAATTCCTTTGAAGCTATACCATGAGCAGTACTGAAATTAGTTTTCATTAAGTTGGCTCTTTTCAAAAAAAGATTTTGCTTAACTTGTAAATTTAAAATTCTATTCTTTGGTACATATGTCTTAGTCAGTGCAAATAGTGTAGGCGTTTGTACTGTAATTTCATTTTCACAAAGATGATATCCCGTCAGCTTGTATGAACGATATCCATAAAAACCGTAAAAAAGAATTAATATAAGACCAGCAATCCAGGCATATACCCAGAACATTATGCTGATAGCAGCAGCGATGATCAGCCAGAATAATACGGGAAATTGAATAAATCTTCTGATTGATCGCACTGGAACAACATTTTCAACAGGAGATAATACAAACTCTGGGAAACATTGTTTTACTAGTGGATTCAATTTTTCGGATTTAACGATAGGAAACAAAACGACTTGTCCATCTTCTTTAATTTCTGTTTTGTTTTCATTGTTTTTTTGAGATGAATCACTAGTAAGACCTAAAGAGAAAGTGGTGTAACCAAAAAATTTCATCAGCCAGTTTTGTTTTTCTTCTAATGTTTGAACATTTTTTAGTGGAACTGTCTGACTTTGTGTTTCTAATAATCCTTTTTTTATATTTAAGTGTTCTCCAGACAAGGTTACTTTATAGCCATAGTTTTTAATGATTGAAGCAATAATGCCGATTGTATAAATTAGAATCATTCCGATAAAAATCGAAGCCAATAAAATAATGATAGAAGCACTGATGAAAACGGAGCCTACTTCAGTGAATAAGTCATCTAAAGGCAGGTCAGTAAGAAAATTGAACCCTATTAAAAAAATGAAAAATCCACGAAAAATCGCACCGTTCAATATAGTCATTTTGACTATCTCTCCAACAGATAACTGAAGCAATGTAGTTTCTGCTGGAGCATCTTCAGCTTCTGATCGAATGACTTCTGAGTTGTCATCTACTGCAAGCTTATCTTCAGGAAATTCATCTTCAGTTCTTTTGTTTAATGATATTTTTAATTGGTTCAAGTAATCGGACAACGCTTTATACTGACTGACAGAAAGAGCATCCAGGATAAGACCTTGACCAGGTGTATTCACCGTAATCTTGGTGACTTTAAGCAGTCGATGCACGATATCTTCACTAGTATCAATGCTTTGTATTCGACTAATTTGAATATCTTTTTCTTTTTGTATAAATAAACCGGTTTGGAGTACCAAACGATTACCTTCAATCCAATAATAAGTGCGGAAATATTTTACAGTTTCTACTACAAATAGAAGTAAGGATAAAGCCAAAAAAATGCCTAAAAAAATTAAGATATTTGATAAATCAGGTTCTTGAAAGAAAGCCAATACAATAATGAAAAATGAACCAGATAAAATTCTTACCAGAATATTATAGAATTGAGTGACTAAAGTTAATTTATGTAATCGCTGCTTATTAAACATCTGAATCAACCTCCTTGATCTGGTTAAGTATTTGATCATGTAGAGTTGAAGCTTCTTTTGTCAGCAGCAGTGGGATATCATGAGAAGTACCAGCAGTAAATACTTTTACATCTCGAACATCAAATCTTCTGGATAGAGGTCCTTCTTCAATTAATACGTGTTGAATTCTTTCAATTGGAATAATCTCACGCGATTTAAAAAAAATTCCTTTCATAATTTCTAAGTATAAAGGATGCACTTCATAACGAATTGACCGTAACCGCAGAACAGGGAGTATAAAATAATCTATACTAGTTATGAAAATCAGTAGTATGATATATATTGGAATTAGCCAAGTGTGCCAGTTTAACCAAAGAGTAAACATAATTAAAATACTGCAGATAATTAAACTGATGATAGAATTTGCCAGACTCTGAGCCTTGTCATACTGGACGACTTTCTGATCGAGTTGTTTTGTGGGAGGGGATTGTTCCATTTTATATTCTCCATTCTTGAAAAGTAATAGTTGAATTTTCAAAACATAAATCATATTATAACAATCTTACTTTAATATTTCACTATTTATTCGTAATCAAAAAATTATGAAACTATCCACTGCTTGTAGAATATTAGAACCGATTTAAAAGAATTAATACACAATATTACTTATTAATAATAAGTGTTTGAGAAAAAACCTATAAGTATAGGGATTTCTTATTGAACTAATTTGAGCAATTCTCTTGTATTTTGTTCATTCTGGAGTATAATGATTATGGAAATGACAAAAATGTTATTTTCAGTTGTAACTAGTGCAGTGAATCACCGGGTAAGGGATATTGAAGAAAGCATTCAATTATACGATTGGAACTATTCACTAGTTTAGAATAGAAGAAAACAGAATTTTTCAATTTCTGTTTATAAAACTATTTATTCTGAATTGTGAATTTGGTAACTTTCGGCCTGATATTTCTCTGTTCTTCGTTGTTAAAGAAAACACAATATATTTTCTAGGAGGAAAATTAAGAATGAAAGTAGTAGTAGTAGGTTGTACACACGCTGGGACATCGGCGGTTAAAACTATATTAAGTGAAAATCCTGAAGCAGAAGTAACTGTATATGAAAGAAACGATAATGTCTCTTTCCTATCTTGTGGTATTGCTTTATTCGTAGGTGGAGTTGTTAAAGACCCTGCAGGATTATTCTATTCAAACCCTGAAGAATTAGCTTCTTTTGGTGCTGAAGTAAAAATGGAACATGATGTATTAAACATTGATACTAAAGGGAAAAAATTAACGGTTAAAGATCTTAAAACTGGGGAAGAAACAGAAGATACTTTTGATAAATTAGTTGTAACAACTGGTTCTTGGCCAATTATTCCTCCAATTGAAGGAATCCAAAGCAAAAATGTAGTATTATGTAAAAACTATAATCAGGCAAAAGAAATTATTGCCCGTAAAGAAGATAAAAAGAAAATCACTGTCGTAGGTGGAGGATACATTGGTATCGAGCTAGTGGAAGCTTTCGCTCAAGATGGTAAAGAAGTAACATTAGTTGATGGACTTGACCGTATCTTAAATAAATATCTTGACTCTGAATTCACAACTGTTTTAGAAGATGATTTAAGAGAACGTGGAGTAAAAGTTCAGTTAAATGAAATGGTTCAAGGATTTGTAGATAGTGAAGATGGAACAACTACTACAGTTAAAACATCTGGTGGAGAATACGAATCAGAATTGGTTATCTTGTGTGTTGGTTTCCGTCCAAATACCGAACTTGTTAAAGGACAAGTTGAAATGCTTGGTAATGGTGCAATCATCGTTGATAACTATATGCGTACAAGTAATCCAGACGTATTTGCGGCAGGCGACAGCTGTGCTGTAAACTACAATCCAACTGGTGGACACGCTTATATCCCATTAGCAACTAATGCTGTTCGTATGGGACTATTAGTAGGTAAAAACATCAAAGAACCAACAATGGAATACAGAGGAACTCAATCAACATCTGGGTTACACTTATTCGGCTGGAACATTGGTTCAACAGGCGTGAGTGAAGCAAGTGCTCCAGTAATGGGTCTTGAAGCTCGTGCTGTTATGTTTGAAGATAACTATCGTCCGGAATTCATGCCAACTAATGAAAAAATCATGATGAAACTAGTTTATGAAGTTGGAACAAAACGTATCGTTGGTGGACAAGTAATGTCTAAATATGACATCACTCAATCTGCAAACACATTGTCATTAGCAATCCAAAACAAAATGACAATTGAAGATTTAGCTTTAGTAGACTTCTTCTTCCAACCAGTATTTGACCGTCCATGGAACTACTTGAACTTATTAGGACAAGCAGCTATGGCTCACGAAGCTGAATTAGAAAAAGAATCAATGAACGCTGGATCTAATTAATTAATTTTTTTGAACAAAAAAAAGAGGCTTGCTA
The DNA here is from genome assembly GCF_900114235.1 of Marinilactibacillus piezotolerans. Taxonomy (GTDB): domain Bacteria; phylum Bacillota; class Bacilli; order Lactobacillales; family Carnobacteriaceae_A; genus Marinilactibacillus; species Marinilactibacillus piezotolerans. The sequence continues at coordinate 8,152 of NZ_FOSJ01000033.1, forward strand.
TTTAGCAAGTCTCTTTTTTTATTATAATTAATGATTAATTTCTTACAGTTTTAAGAGCTTTACCCCAAGAATTTACTTGGTCAAATAATGAAGTCATGTTTTCAAGGTGTAATTCAGCTGGTTTGAATGTAGTGAAATTTTCAAAATCTAAGAATAGTGAAAATGTTGGATGTGTACGAACATCTGCAATAAATAATTCTCCTAAAATTCCACGTAAGTGTTCAGCTGCACGAGCTCCACCAGTTGAACCGTAACTCATAATACCGGCAGCTTTATTATGCCATGAAGTTGGTGCAGCAACGTCTAAAGCATTTTTTAATGCAGCTGGAAGGCCGTGATTATATTCAGCTACTACAAATACAAAAGCATCTAATGAGTTGATTTTTTCAGTCCATTTTGCTAATCCTGGTTCTGTTCCGTCTGTTGTTCCTAGGAAAGGTAAGTTGTATTCTGCGATATCAACGATCTCATAAGTCGCATCATTTCTTTGATCTGCAATTTGTTTTGCCCATTCTCCAACTTGTTCACTTACGCGTCCTTCTCTAGTGCTTCCTAAAATAATACCAATATTTAATTTTTCAGTCATTGTTTATTCTCCTAGTCTGTATTTTATTTTTATTTACTACTGTTGTTTTTCCAACAACTGTTGTATAATCTTATTATAACTTACTTTAAATAAGTAACAACCAACAATTAACTGGTTTTGTTGCTTATCCAACAAATTAATGAAAATGTCGTATAAAGGTGGAACAGCAGGTATGGAAACTACAAAAACGATCGATATTCGTAAAGTCAGAACTAGGCACTCAATTATTGAAGCTTTCATGAAATTGTTACAACAGAAGAGATTTGAAGCAATAAAGATTAGTGATATAACAAATGAAGCAATGATTAATAGAGCAACATTTTACTATTACTTCGCTGATAAATATGAATTATTTGAAATTGTAACGAGAGAAAATTTGTTGAAAAATATTCGAAGTGAGTTAGCCGAGAATAAAAATTTTTGTGAGAATACTTTGAAAAATCTATTTTTATCATTGACTCAATTTCATGAAGAACTTTCTGATATGTGTACGAAAAGTTATGAAGATTTAGCTTCAGGTACTGAAGCGATATTGCGAGAAGAAGTAGAGCAAGTATTACTGCAGGCATTGAAGTCTAGGTATAGCTCTAAAAGTGAAATAGAGATCAGAAGCTCAGCAACTGCTTTAAGCTGGATGTTATATGGAGCAGCCTATGAGTGGAAATCAAATAGTCAGTTGGATGCAGAAGTGTTTTTCCAACAGATGATGGTTTCTATAGAAAAAATCATAAATGAATAATAGAATAATCACTAGAGATCCCAGATAAAAAAGGATATCTAGTTTTTTATTTTCTTTGAACATGCGATAATAGGGTAACTAAAGAAATACAGTTCAATCATCATTCAATATGAAAGGAGCCAAAATGATGATCACTTATTATAACTTTCAAAATAACCAGTTAAATAATAGTCTAGAGGATCTAGCAAAATGGATTGCGGTCAATAATCCAACTAGTCATGAAGTAGAAAAGTTAGGGAAATATTATGATATTCCATTAGATATGTTTGTGACTCAGTATTTTCCAGAGAATATGACTGAAATTGAACATTTCAATTCTGAAACATTAGGGAACTGCGCTTTTCTTGTGCTGATTAATTATAAAACCAGTAAACCGCATTCAATAGAAAAAGGTCTTTATCCGATCACCTTTATTTACAATAAGGAAAAAATGATTTCGATAACAGATAAAAGGGATGTGTCGATCACGCCTTCAATAAAGAAAGATTTATCAGAAGCCGTTCAACCTAGTCAGCTGATTGTTGGATGTATTTTAAATATGTATCAAATATATACTGTAGAGATTAATCGTTTGAAAAGAGCTATTGATGAAATCAGCGAACGAGCACGTTCCACAACTAAACGAGAGGTCTTAACGGACTTAGCGGATGTGGAGAGAGATATGGTCTTTTTAGAACAAACGTTAGTTGATCAGAAAGCAACTATTGAAAAGTTACTTGCTAGTGAGTTGTTCCAAAGTATGGCTACGGAAGAGAGGCATGTACGAGAAATAAAACGAAAAATAAAGAAAACAGATAAACTCATTAGTTTAAATAGAGATTTGATTGATACTACGGGTGGGTTGATTTCGGATATGCTCGATAGTAAGTTGAATGGCATTATGGAATATTTGGATTCTGCTCAATTAGTGATTGCGATTCCAACACTGATTTTTAGTTTATGGGGAATCAATACAGGAGGACTAATTGGGAAAGACACGCCTTTAGGCTCTCTATCAGTTGTAATCTTTGCTATATTATTAGGGTGGACAACTTATTTATATTTAAAAAAGAAAGAATATTAAAAACTACCAGAAGGTTGCTTTCTGGTAGTTACTCGGTTTAGCTTATTTTAATTTATAACTTTTTGGAAAAAGTTCTGAAATAAAATTAATTTCTTCTTGAGTAAGCTTGATATTTGCAGCTTCCAGATTCTGTTCCATTTGGTTTCTGTTTCTAGCTCCAGGAATCACAGCATTTATTACATCTTTAGATAAATAGTATGCCAAAACAATATTTTGTATTCCTGTATTATACTGATCAGCCAATGTATTTAGACGATCTACTTTTGAAAGAATCTCACTATAGGTGGGTTCTTGAAATTGTGGACGACTTCTTTGTCTATCACTTAACTGGGTATCTTTATCATATTTACCTGCAAGTAAGCCTGAAGCAAAAGGGAAATAAGGAATAAAGCTGATATTTTTTTCATTATAATAGGAGAAAACAGATGATTCAGCTTCTTGATTCAGTAAGTTATATTCATCTTGAACAACGTCGATATCGTTATGAACATTAGCTTCCTTAATTTGATCCAATGAAAAGTTAGAAACACCGATCGAGCGAATTTTTCCTTGTTCTTTCAAGCGAGATAAGGCACCAATTGCTTCTGCCTTAGGTGTGTCTTCGTCTGGAAAGTGAATATAATAAAGATCAATATAATCTGTTTGAAGTCTTTGTAAACTGTCTTCAACTTGTTTAGTCAGAAAATCAGGAGAATTATTCAATTTGATTTCTCCATCTATAATTTCATGTGCCCCTTTCGTAGCAATTACAATATCCTTGCGAAGATTATGTTTTTTCAAGGTTTCACCAATAATAGACTCTGATTTGCCGTTTCCATATATGAAGGCAGTATCGATGAAGTTCAATCCTTTTTCGATAGCATCTAAAAGAATTTCACCACCGTATTCAGTATTGGTAGAAGGATCAGCGTCACTAATTTTGTTGGCACCTAATCCGATTGGATGAACTTGTAACCCTGATTTACCTAATGTGACTAACTCACTCATGAAATCTCTCCTTTATTAATCGATTCTATTAATAGTATAAACGAATTGAAAAGCGAATAGAAGAATCTTGTGTTGTCTTATGGGTAATTAGTTGATTTTTTCGCTAAAGAACGTTATTTTAAGAGTAACAAAATTATTTATAGAAGAGGTGATTTGAAAATGGGAGGAAAACTTACTAAATCTTCTACCGATAGAGTCTTTTCGGGAGTATGTGGGGGAATAGCAGAATTCACGGGTATTTCAGCATGGGCTATAAGAATTTTATTTTTGCTTTTGCCGTCAAACTTACTGATCTACATTATTTTAGCATTCGTTATGCCAGAAGAGGATTAACAATAAATACTTTCCATTCCTTGTCTAATGGTCTAAATTAGATAAGGTTTTTTTATTAATTAGTTAATATTTATTTGAAGTAGGTGAACCGGTATGGAAAATATGCTCATAAAAAGAATCTCTACACATAATCCTGAATATACGCTTTCACTTAGCTTAAGAGATTTAGTATTAAGAAAGCCCTTAGGTTTGGATATAAAGCAAGATAATCTCTCCCAAGAAGAGAAGGCTATACATTTTGTGGTTATTTCTGGAAATAAAGTTGTGGGAACACTATTTTTAATTGAAACAGATCGAAATAGTTATCAAATGAAGCAAGTAGCTGTTCATCCTGATTACCAGGGACAATCTGTAGGAACTAAATTAGTTTTATTTGCAGAAAAATGGGCACAAGATAATGAAGTACAAAAAATCTGGTTACATGCTAGAATCAATGCGTGGTCATTTTATCAAAAGCTAGGTTTCATATTTACTAGTGATGAATACAAACAAGTGGGTATCGTGCACAAGACGATGGAAAAACACTATTTATAAAATAGAATGCATTGGAATGTTATATAACATTCTGGTGCATTTTTGTTACCCCATAATTGTTTCCATATCGTTCAGTAAAAAGAAACTTATTTAAATAAGCGTTCGATATGTTTATCTGCTATTTGTAAGTAACCGAACTATACGCTCTACAAAGTATAAATCAATTATTTGCTTGATTCATTTTAATGAGAGGAAATAGATTTATAAACTGTTACATTTTGTACATAATATTGATGGATATCCTATTTCCTTAAATCGTTGCAATTAGTATGCTTAATAAATTAAGCAATAGGAGGCTCTTTCATGATCGGTAATAAACCAATAAAGAAACATTATATTTCTATTAATAAAAAGTTTATACTTTCTATAACATTTGCATTTATTTGGCTTATTATTTCTATCTATTTTTCTCTACCATGGGTTCATGATTTAGGAGTGATAACTACACCATTTATAGCAGTGGTGATTATAGCAGGAATCGGTTATGTTCCGGGATTAATTAATTCTTTTATTATCATGAGTTTGTTACTGGACAGGCAGCCTAAGTTTAAAACGATAGATCCAGAAGTGCCTATAACGATTATTATCGCATGCTATAACGAAGAAGAAACTATTGCAAATACCCTTTCTTATATAAAAAATCAAATTTATGATGGGGAAATTAAAGTGATCGTTGTGGACAACGCCTCTACTGATCAGACGGATCAACGATCTATAGAAGCAGGAGAAGAATTAGAGTTAAATTTGCAAGTGATTTATGCAAAAGAACCTGGAAAGTTTAATGCCCTTAACGAAGCGCTTAAAGTTGTAGAGACGGACTATGTGATTACATTGGATGCTGACACATTATTGCATAAATTAGCTGTAAAGCATGTTGTCTCTAGAATATTAACAGCGCCTGCTTATACATGTGCTGTAGCAGGATCAGTACTTGTAAGAAATAGTAGACAAAATTTACTAGCTAGACTACAAGAATGGGAATATTTTTTAGGGACCGCGAGTATTAAACGAATGCAAGGTATGTATCAAGGAACGTTAGTTGCACAAGGGGCGTTCTCTCTGTATACAACGGATATATTGAAGCAAGTTGGTGGATGGCCAGATGCGATTGGAGAAGATATTGTACTAACCTGGAAGATGCTTAGGGAAAATAAGCGGGTGTATTTCGAACCGATGGCAGTCGCATTTACAGAAGTACCTAGTAAATTTATTCACTTTTATAGACAGAAAAGCCGTTGGGCAAGAGGCATGATTGAAGGGCTTAAAGCTGTGAAACCATGGGAACAACCGATTAAGTATATTCGTATTTTAACCGGTATCAATTTATTAATGCCTTATTTAGATATTGTTTACACTTTCGCGTGGATACCAGGATTAGTACTGGCATTCTTTGGATTCTTCTGGATTATTGGACCTATGACACTTTTGGTTTTGCCCTTAGCGTTATTGCAGAACTATATTTTATATGTATATCAAAAGAAAGTATTCAAAGAGTTAAACTTGAGCATACGGAAAAACAGGTTTGGATTTATTATTTTTGTATTGTGCTATCAACTGATTATGAGTCCGATTTCTATTATGGGATATTCCCATGAAATATTTGCAAAGAAACGAGTATGGAAATAATATGTAAAAATTAAAGCAGTAAATGATTCAGTATAAACTGTTTCATCTACTGCTTATTTTAAAAGTGTTATACGGTCATAGAAGTTTTTTCTGGTAGGGCTACATCGTTAGTTGAATAACCTTGTCTGATTAAACTGTCTAAATTTTCATAACTGGTTTCAATCATGTTTTTTAAAGCTTCATCCGTATTTGAACCGACATGTGGTGTAATCAATACTCTAGGATATAGATCAACCAGCCCTTGTATGACGGGATCGTCTAAGGATTGATCTTCGTCATATTTCTTAAAGAAAATGGAGGATTCGTTTGCAAAAACATCTGTAGCAATTCCATCTAATTTGTTTGAGTTTATAGCATCTAAAAGTGCCTGATTATCTTGGAGTTCACCTCGAGCTGTATTAATTAAAATGGCTTTATCTTTCATTTTATTGATAAATTCTGAATTAATCATTTGATCATTTTCACCTGGAATATAGGGAACATGTACACTAATGATATCACTTTCAGCTAACACGTCGTCTAAACTTTTAAATTCTACAGTTTCTTTAGCGCTATCACTTTGGTAAACATCATATCCTAGTACATTCGCTCCTAGACTTTTGAATAATGAGGCTTCTGTTTGACCGATTTTACCTACTCCAATAATACCAACTGTACAATTTCTTATTTCTTTACTGAACATAGTGGTATCGATTCTGAAGTCTTTTTTTGCTGTTCTGTTAGTTGTATAGGTTGTATGACGTAATAAAGACATAGCTAGTGTTAATGATAACTCAGCAATGGCATTGGGTGAATATGACGGTACTCTAGCTACCATCATATTGTAATCAGCTGCAGCTTCTAGATCAATATGGTTAAATCCAGCTGTTCTGGTTAACAAATATTTTACGCCATATTCAGCAAAATTTTTAATGTTTTTCCTATCAGCAAGGCAGTTACCTCTGAGAATGATAGCATCCATTCCCATAGCAGCTTCAGCATTATCGTGATTTAGTAATGATTCTACTAAGTTTAATTTATAATGAAAAGTATTTAACTTTTCAAAATATTCTTTTTCATTTGGTCTAACGCCATAACAAACAATTTTGACTGTCATATACATTCTCTCCTTGGAAGTAATAGTAATTTTCGATTTTTGAGTTTAATTAAAAGATACCTAATGAGTCAAGCATACTTATAATCACAATCCATATAGGCATCATTACAACAGCAGATATGGTAGAGAGTAAAGATGCGTTTGAAGCGAGTAGGGCATCCTTATCAAAGCTAATGGCATAAGCTGCGGCTACTGTTGCTGTTGGTGTTGCCATCATAACTACAATTGTTCCTAATCCGACTAGACTGACTGGTAAAATATTTGTTAAAGTCAATATGAGTAGAAACGCAATGTTGATAATTGGAACTAAAATAACTTTGGCAAAGCTGTAAAACCAGGAAGTATTTGAAGCGGCTGCTTTTTTAAAGCTAACTTCACCTAAGGTTGAACCGATGGCTAACCATGCTAGTGGAGAAGCAATTCCTGCTAGATAAGTCATGGGTTGAAACAACCATGGAGCTGTCTGATCAATTCTTAAAAAAGCAACTTCAGTTAATCCGGTTTCGGTTGCTACAGTAACTTGTGGTAAGTATCCTTGCACCAACCATATGAACAATCCTAAAAAAGTAGCAAGAACAATCGGATTTAAAAACATTGATTTAACGTTTTTCATTTCCATTTTTAAGCCACTCATTTTGATGTATCCATATGAATACAAGAATATTCGGTATCCAATATTAAAAATTGAAGCATAAAGCACACCTTCTGTTCCATATATTGCGCCCACAATCGGAATACCGAAAAATGTTGTTGAGCCAAAAATAGTTAGAACACGAAGTGTATCTTGTTCATCACCTTTGAACTTCATGAAAATAGGTTTAGAAAGTACGATCAGAATGATATAAATAGCAATTCCCCAGATTAATACGTTTCTTCCTTCAGCTAATGAACTTGGATCAATATCTTGCATAAATGCTTTAAAAGCTAATGCGGGCAAAGCAACTGTTAACACAACTTTTGAAAGGATTTTCCCAACTTGATCATTGAAAATTTCTTTTTTACGTGCGATGAAGCCTAAGAGAATAATAAAAATTGTAGATGAAATAGCACTTAATATAGTCATGTCAGTAAGAGTAGTATTTAATATATCGAAAAACATGTAATTCCTCCTGTATGTTCGTTTATTCACATATAAATCTAAGTGATAAATTGTCGACATTTACCTTTAAGAAAACTATATAGTTATTTTGTGATTAAATGAACAATATAGAAGTAAAGTAAGTTTCGTAACTTATGTAAGCAAGATATTATTATATGAGATTTAATAAATACTATGATATAAGGTGGATATATTTCTTGAATAAGATAAACCAATATTATTTTCTAAAGTTTAAATTGTTAATTTATGCACATAAAAATCAACTTTACTTGATCTTTATATAATGGTAGGTTTATATTTAATGAGAGTATTGCCTTAAATAAATTTATAAAGAATGGATATTGTGAAAATAAAAATGAATAGACAAAAATGGTTTCGCTTTTTATCTTTGAGATCTTTAATGATCTTATTGATATTGCTTACAGTCTTTTTTTCTCTAGGAGCTTCAGCATTACTAGTGCAAAATTATGTTGTAGACAGAGAATATCAGGTAATCGAAAATAAAATCTCATCCATTGCCAGAATTGTAGCGAAAGATGATCGAGTTATTGGTGCTGTTACGAATGAAGTGATAGATCCAGAGGTACAAGAGTATGCAAATGAAGTTTTAGCAGATACAGATGTAGAATTTATCGTTGTCTTGGATAATAATCTAATAAGATACTCGCATCCAGAGAAAGCGGTAATTGGTGGAAAGTTCTCTAATATTGAAGATGCTAGCCGGGCGTTAGATGGCAGTGAACATTTTTCTGAACATATTGGAATTTTAGGAGCTGGCAGGCGTTTTTTTACGCCAATTATAAACGAAGCTGGAGAACAGGTGGGAATCGTATGTGTAGGAATTACAAATGAAACGATTGCCATTCAAAATCAGGCAGCTCAAGAAAAACTAATTTATGGATTAGCTGTGGGGTTAATGGTTGGATTAACAGGTTCTATTTTATTAGCAAACAAGATTAAAAAAACATTGTTAGGTTTAGAGCCGAAACAAATTGCTACGAGACTGAAAGAACGAAAAATTATTACAGATGCTGTGGTTGAAGGAATTATTGCTATTTCCATGGATAAAAAAGTCTTGCTGATGAACGAGAATGCAAAAGCTATTTTTAAACAAGCTAATCTTCCAGAAATAGTTTCTATGAATGGAGAAGTGAGTGGAGAACTATACACGGTTTTATTCTCAGAGTGCTTTTCTACTAAAGAGACAGTTTCTGATCATTCGCTCGTCCTGAATCATTTAGATATCGTGGTAAATATTTCCCCTATATGGATTAATCAAGAATTTTCAGGGGCTGTAGCGACAGTAAGAGATCAATCGGAAATGAAGCATCTATTAAGAGAGTTGAGTGGCACTGAACAATATATAGACTCACTGCGTGCTCAAAGTCACAATTTTTTGAAGCAGTTACATGTTATTTTAGGGTTAATTGAATTAGAAAAATACGAGGAAGTTAAAAGCTATATTTCTATATTAAATAAAGACTACCATGAAGAAATAGGATATATTACCGAAAAAGTTAAATCTCCTGCACTAGCTGGGTTCCTGTTAGGTAAATCAAGTGAGGCGAAAGAAAAACAAGTTCTGTTAACAATTGATAAAGATTCTTATTTTCCAAACATTGAAGTAAATAGTTTGACTCGCCATCTGATTGTGGCAATAGGCGTCTTGTTGGATAATGCCTTTGAAGCTGTACAAACACAAAAAAGAAAAGAAATCTCACTTTATTTGCATTATGATAAAGATGAAGGAATATTGACAATAAAAGTCACAGACACGGGAATTGGAATGAGCTCAGAAGAAAAGAAGAAAATTTTTCAAAGAGGATTTTCTACAAAAGGAAATAAAAGAGGATACGGATTAGATGCTGTTCAAACGATTATCCGCTCTTATAATGGGATTATAGATGTCGAATCTAAAGAGCAAATTGGCAGTAAAGTACTAATTGAATTAGATTATAGGTTGGAGGAAGGTCATGATTGATGTTTTAATTGTTGAAGATGATCCTATGGTAGCAATGTTGAATAAAGAATTTTGTGAACGTATGGAAGGATTAAAGGTAATTGGACACGCTGAATCGACAGCAGATGCTTGGAGTATAATTGACCAACAAGAGCCAGATTTGATTTTACTTGATATTTATTTGCCTGGTCAGACTGGTCTTGAGTTTGCCGAATCATTAAAGAAAAAGGGATCTTTATACCGATACTTTTTATTTCAGCAGCGGATGACATAGAATCTGTGCAGCAAGCAGTTTATTTTGGTGCAACCGATTATTTGATAAAACCATTTACTTTTGAAAGATTTCAAGCTTCATTAAAAAAAATAATAAAATTTGATCAGGCATTATCGAAAGGGAAAGTAACGAATCAGAAAACATTGGATCAGTATTTCTGCAACGAACAAATTATACAAAGTGAAATGGATTCTAACAAGCTTTCCAATAGAAGTTCAATAGAATTTCCCAAAGGAATATCAAAGATTACAATGAAAAAAGTAGTCAAACAAATTCTTATTACTAAAGAGTGGTTCACGACTGAGAACATAGCAACTGAAATAGGTATTTCTCGAATTTCTACAAAAAAATATATCCAATATTTGGTTGATTTACAGATTTTGGATGAGGAAATGGATTATAATACGGTAGGAAGACCAGCTATAATTTATCAAATAAATGAGAATAGTGCAGTTGAAATTGAGCAGTTTGTATACAAATAAAAAGCAGAAGCTTTGACATTTAAGCTAACAATGTCAAAGCAATGGTCATAAGTATAAGTGAAAATATGATACTTATAGAAGATAAAAAGCTTGATGTAGATCGCTTGTTTCCATAAACGATCATATTGATTGTTGAGACAGTTCCAACAGGTGCAAGCGTAACTAACACTAGGGAGAAACGTACAATTTCTGGTAATGGAAGAACAAAGTAGAATAAAACGGCTACCGCAATAGCGAGTGTATAACGAACAGATAATAATTTAGATATTTTTCTAAGTGAAGATGTATCCATATCTATTTCCAAATAAAGCCCAACCATAAACATGGATAAAAAGGCATTACCGCTGGAAAATAACTCTACTACTGAAGTGATCGTTTTTGGAATCGTGATCCCAAGTAAAGCGAGTAGGAACATGAAAGTATAGGTCGTAAAAGAGGGGGAATGGAATAAACGCAAAGCTCTTTTAATATAACTGGATTCTTCTCTTTCTTGGCCTAATATTTTATCTACAACCATGGGGGATCCGCCGAACAGCATTAAAGCATTTCCCATATCAAAGCTTCCAATAAATGGAATGGCGGCGGGGAAAAAACCTTGAACAAAAGGAATAGTAAAATTACCAATGTTGAATCCTCCTTGAGAGAACATCATCATTGCGCGATCAACAGGGTCTTTTTTTCGCCAAAATAAGCTACCGATTAGAACAAGTACTAAGTTAGTAAGCAACCCTAAACCAATCATAATAAATAAGATGACATCAACTTTTACGGCATTGAAACCGACAATGATTGTAGCAGGGAGAGTAATGTTTAAAATGATTTTTTGAAGAATGGTGCCATCAGTCGACCGTAAAATTCCAGTTTTTTTAAATAAGTAGGCCACCAGAACGACGAGAAGGAAACTGAGAGATTGGATAAGAATCATGGCCATATGCAGAAACTCCTTAAACAGTATCATTAAAAATAATGTACTTTTATCATAAGCTGTTTTGTTGATTTGTTCAAGCGATTCTAATTGTATTACCTGTTAGATCCCTTATATAAGGTTAAAAAGGAGATAAAAAAATGAGTAGACCACAGACAAAGACAGAATTAATAGAAGCTGCAGAAAAAGAATTTAACATGCTATTTTCTTTGATTGAATCCATTCCTGAAGAAAAAAGAATGGAGAGCTTTCCATTTGAAGATCGTGATAAGAATATAAGAGATGTTTTGATGCATTTATATAAATGGCATTTGATGATGTTGAAATGGTACGAGGTAGGGATGCAAGGTGGAATTCCCGCAATGCCAGCAGAAGGATATAGTTGGAAAGAACTTCCAGTACTAAATCAGAAAATCTGGAAATCTGTACAGAGTGTATCCCTTTTAGAATCAGAAGAAAAATTGATTGATAGTCATGAAAGAGTTATGCAGTTAATTCAGGAACATACAAATGAAGAAATGTTTACAAAAAAATATTATAAGTGGACGAAGACTACTTCATTAGGCAGTTATTTCATTTCTAATACATCCAGCCATTATATCTGGGGGCAGAAAAAAATTAAAAAATTTAAGAAATCTATTAATGATTAGGAAAAAGATCCTTTAGCTGAAAATAGCTAAAGGATCTTTTTCAATGATATTAGATTTTAAATCCTTTAAGGAGATTATCCATATTTTGTGCTAGTTCAACTAATTGGGAAATTTTTCCACCTTCACCAGCAATTTCTTCCATGGAACTATTGATCTGTTGCGTAGCAGCTGAAGTCTCTTCTACTCCGGCTGCGGATTCCTCAGAAACAGAAGCGACTTCTTCAATAGAAGCGTTCATGTCATCGGTGTTATGTTTTAGTTCAGATAAGTTAGTATTGATTCCTTGAATATTTTGAGCGACATCGTTTAAAGATTTTGATATCTGTTTGAAAGTGTCACCCGTTGCTTTGATTTGAGAGGTTCCTGTTTGAACTTCTGCATAACCTTCTTGTAAGGATTCGCTTACCCCTTTAGATTCCAATTGGATTGTTTGTACAAACCCAGTGATTTCTGAAACAGATACATCGACTTGTTCCGCTAGTTTACGGACTTCATCGGCCACAACAGCAAATCCTTTACCATGTTCACCAGCACGGGCCGCTTCAATAGCCGCATTTAAAGCTAATAAGTTGGTTTGGTTGGCCACATTTTGAATAATTTCGACTAATTTTGAGATTTCTTGTGTTTGCATATCTAATTGATCGACTTTTTCAACTGATTGTTTTACAATGTCATTTATTTTTACCATCTGAGATTCAGATGATTCCATTAATGTAGTACCGTTAGCTGTTTCTTTCAGTACTTTCTCTGATAAAGTATTGATGTGTTGTCCACTTTTATTTGTTGCATCAACTTTTTGTGAGAAGTCATCCATAATTGTAGATAGTTTACTCGCAGTATGTGCTTGCGTTTCAGAACCTTCAGATAGTTCTTGCATCGTCATTGCGACCTGGTCTGTTCCAGACATCACTTCTGAAGAAGTTTCAGATAATTCTTTACTATTGTATGACAAGAGGTAAGACACTTCTGAAATGTTTGATAGGATGTCTTTCAAGCGATCTTGCATCGCATTCGCAGAGTCTGCCAATTGTCCTGTTTCATCTTTATTTGAGATACTCAGATAATCATTTTTTAAATTGCCTTCTTTAATATCGTTCATTCTTTCCATGACTTTTTTAACGGGTATTGAAATTGATCTGCTAGTTAATAAAGCAATGATAATCGCTAGTATAATAACGATAATAGAAACAATAAGATTGATTGAGAGACCTGTCTGTCCTATATCAATAATGTTTTCTCCAGATTCATTAATCACTTGTTCTTGGTTTCTTGCGGATTCAGCTAGCGTATCCAGCATAAAAGTAGTAGTTGGAGCAAGTTCGTCCATATTAGCTAGCGCTTCTGTTTCATTTCCAGCCGCATAAACATCAAATACATCTCTCAACATGCCTTGAGTCCATTCTTCGTGGGTGGTAATAAATTCATCTACGGTATCTGAATTAGAAAGTTCTCCTAATGTCTTTACGTATGGCTGTACAGCTTCAGCATTCTCTTCGAACATATCTCTATATTTTTCATTGCCTGTCATCAAGTAGGCACGAACATTTGTTGAACGTCTAGCTACTGAGAACCCAACTCGTTCATCAGCGATCATTAAAGGTATCTCATGAGTAACCATTGTTTCAGTTTCTTTATTTGTATGAAGAGTAGAAATACTTGTTTCTACCATCAATCCAATGATAAATAGGATAACTAAAATAAAGCCGAACAAAATTTTAGCTCTCAAACTTTTAAATTGTATTAGGCGAAGTCCTTTTGATTTATCTTTGATGCCTTTTTGTTTGTTTGTTTGTGTTTCTGTTCTATCCATTTTACATCACTCCCTTACCCTTATTATCGGAAAGCTCTACAAAGTGTTTATGGTGGTAGCAATTTAAAACACTTGTTACTTATAAATAGTAAATGTTAAGAATGATAGGTATGATAAAAATGTATTATGGATAAAATATAATCATAAATAAAAAAATTATATTTTAAAGTGTAGTAGCCAATGCTAAGTAACTATTTCATCTAAAATCATTGATAATCAAACATATAATAGAATAAAGAGCAAGTAATCAATTTTAGTGTTCTAATTATAATTACACGCTTAGAATAAACTTCAAATTGAGTAATTATAAAAAAGAGAACAATAAGTAAGAAGTGAACGAAATGTTACGAGTGAAAAAAAGTAAACTATTTTGAATATCAAACTTATTAATCTAAAATTAAATCTGATTGATAGCCATAGAACGAAAGGTATATTTAATATATTTTAAAGCAAATTAGCTGAAAAAGTTTATATTTGAAAGATAACTGAAAATGTAAAAGGAATGGTGGTTTTGAAAATGAAGATATTGCAATTAATCATTCATTCAATATAATGATTATTAGAATACTAAGGGGGGACCGCATTTGAAAATATCTTTTAATAGATGGTGGGTTGTAATAGGCGCTGTATTAGTGCAGCTTTGTATTGGTGGAGTATACACTTGGAGCCTTTTCAATCAACCATTGTCTGATGCATACGGGTGGGATTCCAATGGTGTATATTTAGCCTACTCTATGGTTATCTTCATTTTTGCATTGACGACTATAGTCTCAGGTCGCTTGCAAGATAAGTATGGACCACGAAAAATAGCTACGATTGGGATTATCTTGTATAGTTTAGGCTTGATGCTGACTTCAACGGCAGAGTCATTGTGGCAATTATATTTATATTACAGTGTAATAGCTGGGGTTGGAATCGGATTTGTGTATGTCTGTCCACTATCAACTTGTGTTAAATGGTTTCCGGATAAAAAAGGATTTATAACTGGAATAGCCGTAGGGTCATTTGGACTAGGCGGATTCTTATTTAATTCTTTTATTCAATCATTTATTGCATCTGTTGGCGTATCAAAAGCTTTTTTTTATCAGAGTGTTATTTATATTATTATAGGATTGATAGGTGCACAATTACTTAGACAACCTAAAGTAAATACTGAAGAAGTAAGCAGTAAAATTATTAATGATAATGAATTTACTGTTACTCAGATGATGCAAACAAAATCTTTTTATCTAATTTGGTTTATTTATCTGACAGGTACAATTACTGGGCTGCTTGTTATTGGTCTTGCACGCGACATTGGAATAGATGTAGCAGGACTGGCACCAGCAGTAGCTGCAAATGCAGTAGCTTTAGCAGCTGTTTTTAATGCTGTAGGCAGAATTACTTGGGGGATTCTTTCAGATAAATTTGGAAGACTGCGCGTTATCTCAATAATGTTTGTATTAACTGCTATAGCAGTAGGGTTGTTGAGTACAATAACGCCAAATGCTTGGTTATTCTTTGGGATTGTAGCGATGATTGCATTTTGTTTTGGAGGATTTTTAGCAGTTATTCCGCCACTTACAAGTGATTATTACGGCATTCAAAATCTGGGTGCGAATTATGGGTTAGTGTATCAAGGTTATGGTATTGCTGCTCTTGTAGGTCCTATGCTGATTCCCTTAGTCGGTGGATTTAGATCGGCATTTCTAGTAGCAGCGCTATTAACTATAGTTGGTCTACTTCTATCATTATTTGTAAAACCACCATTAAAATTAAAGAAAACCATTTAAATGATTCGTTACTAAAAAACTTCTGCTTTTAAAAGCAGAAGTTTTTTAGTATTCAATATTGCAGTTGTGATATGAGGTTTAACGAGTTAAAATCATATCACACTTATAAATAACACAGATTATGTTAAATTGAATACAGATAATTTGCTTAGTGCACCTAAATTCATTTAAAATTGACCAGTATACTTATACCTGAATAATTCATACTTTCTTTTGGAACATGTAGAAACTGCCTAACGGCAGGTGAAATTAACTTTTTATATCATCACCCTTTAAGTGATGAAAAAAGAACCCCTTTCTGATATGGTAAAGGTGACTAAACCAACCACAAGAAAGGAGTTCTTCTAATGATTAGCTTACACAAAAATCAAGTTAAATTCAATTCAAACATCACTATTTCCCATACAGGTGGTCGCTTATCAAGCGATTCTGGATTAGTCTTAGTTAAAGAAGTCATGAATACCTTCAATTTCTCTGAACTGGCCAAAGGCCTGTTGCACATAACGGATCATCGTGCCTATTTCACCCATGATAATATAGCGATACTTG
>NZ_FOSJ01000031.1 GCF_900114235.1 Marinilactibacillus piezotolerans
GGGTGATAAGCCGGGCGACCAAAGTCGTTTTCAATTAAGTGATATCGCGAGTCATCTAAATCTTCCACAACTTGATGAATAGAGTAGACGATATGATTTTCTGGTAAGTAACAGTTCATTTCTAATGGCAAGGTTGTTTGGTTCATGGTATATTGAGTATACATAAGGAGCACCCTTTCTATGATGTTTTTGTGGTGATTATATTATACCAAAGCCGTGCTCCTTTTGCTTACATAAACAAATAAGATCCACTGAAATCTCAAGTAGATTTTCAGCGGATCTTATTTGTTTGTTAAGACTTTTGTCCCAGCCTCTTTTAATCTAAATTTCTGGTGCATTTTCTTTCATGTAAGCTACTAAGCGTTTCATAGCTTCTTTAATCTCTGCCATACTGGATGCATAACTCAACCTTACATATCCTTCACCGGCTTTACCAAAAGCGACACCAGGTACAAATCCGATTTTTACTTTTTTGGCTAAATCTAGACAAAACTTAAAGCTGTCTTGGATATATCCTTCTGGAATTTTTGCAAAAATGTAAAATGCTCCATTAGGTTTAGCAATCTTAAATCCTAAGTCGCTCATGACCTCATAAATCAAATCACGACGTTTCTGGTATTCGAGGCGCATTGGAACAGCGTCATCCATTCCATTTTTCAAAGCTTCAATCCCAGCAAACTGGGTAATACTTGAAGCACTTGTCACAAGGTTTTGATGTACTTTTTTTATTTGATCTGTAATAGTTTTTGGTGCTAAAGTAAATCCTAAACGCCATCCCGTCATAGCGTGTGATTTTGACAGCCCATTGATGACGATTGTCTGATCAAAGAGATACTCTCCTAAAGAAATATGCGATCCTTCATAAACTAGTTCACTGTAAATCTCATCACTGATTGCGAAGATGTTAGGATATTTTTTCAAGGTATCAGCAATAGCTTTAACTTCTTCTCTATTCCAAGTGACACCTGTTGGATTAGTAGGATAATTCAAGATGATTGCCTTAACTTTATCCCCATGTTTATCCATTGCGGATTGAATCATTTCAGGTGATAAAATAAAATCATTTTCAGTTGTATCAATATATATAGGAACTCCACGTCCTAACAACACTAAAGGTTCGTATAGTGAAAAGAAGGGAGACGGAATCAGAACTTTATCCCCTGGGTTCAAGATACCGAGTAAAGTTGTTGCCAATGCTTCGGTAGCACCAACTGTTGATAAAATTTCAGTCTCTGGATCATAAGAAACATTATATTTAACTTGTATGAAATTGGCTAACGCTTCTCGCAATCTAATATCGCCTGCCATGCCTGTATAAAAGGAAAAATTGTTATTGATCGCTTCGATTCCAGCATCTTTAACGTGCTGCGGTGTTGGGAAATCTGGCTGGCCTAATGTTAAACGAATCATTCCTTCAATTGGAGCTACCTGTTCGTCAAACTGTCGAATTAGAGAAATTTCAATTTCTTGTGTTTGTGCATTGAATAGTTTATGTAGTTCAGTTGTGTCCATAATAAATCCTCCCCTAATCATATTAGGAACCATTTTATCATATTATGAAAATAAAAGTAGTATTTGCTGTACATTTTTTCATTAAAGTTTTCACTGATAAAAAGAACTAGCCCTGTTACTGTAATTTTTCTTAAAATCTGGTAAAATAAGAAAGTGAAAGTTAGAAGAGAAGCAGGAAGGGGAATACCAGATGAAACCATCCCAACTTATACCAATTATAAGAAGATTAGATGCGATGAGAGAAGATGAAAGTGATGAAGTCCAAGTCAGAAGATTTGAAAAGGACGGTAAAGAACAATGTATTGTGCGTTATGATAAGTCATCCCGTATGTACGAATTAGAAGATCGTACAAGTGGACAAACTTATGAATTTGATAACATTGACTATGTCGCTGTGGAGATCTTGGAACTTGTTCAACCAGCAAGTTCGACTGAAGACTAAAGTCATGCACATAGGAAGTGCTTATGAGTACTTCCTATTTTTATGAAATTTTATAATAAGGATTGTAGTATAGAGCTTCTCTTAAAAAATGATTCACTATATAAATCGATTGGCCTAAAGCCTTATGCAGGTCAAAAGAATAAAGAAAAGGAAGAAGAGGATGCTAAATAGTTTTAAACCTACATGGATGGTTAATTCCATCTATCAAATCACTCCTGAGCAATTAAAGCGTAACAACATCAAAACTGTATTGACAGATCTAGATAATACATTGATAGCTTGGAATAACCCTGTGGCAACTGAAGAAACCTTAGAATGGATTGAACTGATGAAAGCAAGTGGAATTAATGTTGTCATCATTTCAAATAATAAAGCTAAAAGAGTCAGTAAGGTAGCAACTATTTTAGAGCTTGAATTTATTCCTAATGCCATGAAACCTTTACAGAAAGGTTTTAGACAAGCACAAGAAAAATTTGATCTATCAAAAGACGAATTATTGATGGTGGGAGATCAGATTGTCACGGATATCAAAGGAGCTAATCATGCTGGTATTAAAAGTGTACTTGTTAAACCAATACTGGATTCAGATGCTTGGAACACTCGATTCAATCGGATGATTGAACTCAAAATTATGAATTATTTGATTAAAAAAAATCCTGATATGAAATGGAGGGATTCACTACATGAGCCAGTTGAAAGATGAATCAGAATTGATATGTATAGGGTGCGGAGCAACACTGCAATCAAGCGATGATACTAAAGCAGGTTTTTTACCATTTTCTGTTTTGAAAAATGCAGATGAAAGTGAAGACTTATATTGTAAAAGATGTTTTCGTTTAAGACATTATAATGAAGTTCAAGATGTGGAGTTAACGGATGATGATTTCCTCAACATGTTGCATGAAATTAGCAATAAGCAGGCACTAGTCGTAAATATAGTAGATATATTTGACTTTAATGGTAGTTTTATTTCGAGTATCCAACGATTTGCAGGTAAAAACCCCGTAATTTTAGTTGGAAATAAAATAGATTTATTACCCAAATCACTTAAAGAAGGTAAAATGAGACAGTGGCTGACTGAAAGAGCACACGAAGCAGGAGTACATCCTAAGGAAGTATTTCTAACAAGCGCGATGCGTTCTGATTCAGTAGAAGCACTGATGAATTTGATCGAAAAAGAAAGAAAAGGTCAAGATGTTTATGTAGTAGGGACAACGAATGTTGGGAAATCAACATTAATCAATCAAATTATAAAACTTGCAACAAATGCGGAAGATATTATTACAACTTCTTATTTTCCTGGAACAACTCTTGGAAAGATAGAGATTCCTTTGGATGATGAACGAGTACTTGTTGATACACCAGGTATCATTCAGTCTTCTCAGATCGCTCATTATCTAACTCCGAAAGAATTAAAGCAAGTAACTCCAAGAAAAGAAATCAAGCCTAAAGTTTATCAGCTTAATGTAGAACAAACACTTTTCTTAGGTGGATTAGCTCGGTTTGATTATATTAGAGGTAATGGGAAACAGTCGTTTGTCTGTTACCTTTCTAATGAATTAAATATTCATCGGACTAAACTGGAAAAAGCCGATGAGCTCTATGCTAAACAAAGAGGAGAGCTTCTGACACCTCCTTATAAAGATAATTTAGAAACATTTCCTGAGCTTAAACGATTTGAATTTAATGTGAAAGAACCTTCAGATTTGGTTTTTTCAGGCTTAGGCTGGATTTCAATCGAAGACGCTGGAACTACGGTTGCTGGCTGGGCACCTAGAGGGGCAGATATTTCCTTAAGAAAGTCTTTGATATAGTAGATTTTAAAAAATATGAATATAAAGGAAGCTTTTTAATGCAATTAACCGGAAAACAAAAAAGATATTTAAGAGCGCAAGCAAATGATATGTCTCCCTTATTTCAAATTGGGAAAAATGGTTTGACAACTGAAATGGTTAATGAGTTCGTGGAAGCATTGGAGAAACGTGAATTAATGAAAGTACAATTACTTCAAAATACAGATGTTGAACCTAAAGAGGCGAAAATATTTATTGAAGAGAATTCTAATATCAATGTGGTACAGATTATCGGTAAGGTAATTGTGCTTTTTAAACCTTCAACAAAAGAAAAATATCAAATTTATTCAACAAAGTTACCCCATTCGAGTAACTGAAATATAACATGAAATATATAAGAAACAAATCGATTAAGGTAGGCGAAAAAAGTTGGTAAAAAAAACGTCCGCAATAATTGAACCAGAAGTCAAGGTAGAAAACATTCATATAGAGGAAAGAAAAAAAATAGGTATCTTGGGAGGTACTTTCAATCCTCCTCATTTGGGACACTTGATTATTGCAGATCAAGTGCGGGATCAGCTAGGATTAGAAAAAATTCTTTTTCTGCCCTCTGCAATTCCCCCACATGCTGAAGGAAAAACAACCATCGATGCAAAGCACCGGATCAAAATGGTTGAAAAAGCAATTGAACTAGAACCAGAGTTTGAACTAGATTTTACCGAAATTAATCGTGGAGGAAAAAGCTTCACCTTTGATACGATCAAAGCATTGACTGAGCAAAATCCTGATATTGAATATTATTTTATTATTGGAGCAGATATGGTTGAAGATTTACCATCTTGGCATAGAATTGAAGAGCTAGTCCATTTAGTGCAAATAGTCGCTGTCAATCGTCCTGATTATTCAGTGGAGACAGCTTTTCCGCTGATTTTTATTGATGTCCCCAATATTGAGATTAGTTCAAGTACAATTAGACAAAAAATTGCAGATCAATGTTCAGTAAAATTCTTACTTCCTGACAATGTCCTTGAGTATATAGAATCAGAAGGGTTGTATCATGATGAAATCTGAAAATATAACTTATTCACAACAATATATTAATTGCTCTAGAAAAGAACTTTTAGAAGCAGTTAGCCAAGTAATGAGTCCTAAGAGATTTATTCATGTAAAAGGGGTAGAACAAGCTGCTCTTGAACTAGCAGAGCAATATGGTGCGGATAGAGAAAAAGTGAGTATAGCTGCTTTGTTACATGATTATGCAAAAGAACAATTAGACGAAGAAATGCGCGATATTATTATCAGCGAAAATATGGATCTTGAGTTGCTTCAGTATGGAAATAATATCTGGCATGGGCCAGTCGGAGCTATTCTGATCCGTAATCGTTTTGAAGTAACGGATACTGAGATTTTAGATGCTGTTCGTCATCATACGGTTGGTGCTCCCCATATGGGACTGATCGAGCAAATCATTTATATAGCGGATTATATTGAACCGAATCGAGACTTTAAGGGAATAACAGAAGCAAGAACATTAGCAAAAAGCAGCTTAAAAGAGGCGATTGCTTTTGCAACGCTCAAGACATTGAAATATTTACTAGAAAAAAATGTTAAAATCTATCCGCGAGCAATTGAAACATATAATGCATGGGTAGTGCAGAAGTAGGAGGAAGTTTATGACAAAAACAGCAGAACAAATTTTAGAAGTTGTAATAAAAGCAGCAGACGATAAACAGGCTGAAGAAATTATGGCCTTAGATATGAAAGGTGTATCATTATTAGCAGATTATTTTGTAGTGACTCATGGCAATAACGAAAGACAAATTGATGCAATAACAAATGCTATAAAAGATGCAGCTGAAAAAAATAATATAGAGATTAGAAAAATAGAAGGTAAAGAAGGCGGAAAATGGATTCTGATTGATTTAGGAGAAGTTATCGTCCACTTATTCAATGAGGAAGAAAGAGAATTTTATCAGTTAGAACGTTTATGGACAGATGCAGACTATGTAGATGTATCTAAATGGGTCGAACAGTGAAATATAATTGGTTTGCAAAAGTATATGATGAATTAATGGACGACTCACTATATCCAAAGTGGGCAGAGTATACTAGTCAGTATCTGACTAAAGAAAATCATATTCTCGAACTTGGATGTGGTACTGGAATATTGGCTTTGCAATTAACTAAAGCTGGATTTGATATAACTGCCCTGGATCTTTCTTCAGATATGTTGAGTCTTGCCTATGACCGCCAATTGGAAGCGGGGGTAAGATTTCCTCTAGTTGAAATGGATATGCGGAATTTATCTGAACTGGAAAATTTTGATGGTGTCATTTGCTATAGTGATGCCTTGTGTTATATTGAAACAGAGGAAGAAAAGGGAGAAATATTTTCTGAGGTTTATGAAAAATTGAATCAAGATGGTGTGTTTTTATTTGATGTACATTCTACTTATCAGGTAAAAGAATTTGACCAGTTTTCTTATCATGATGAAGTTGAGGGTATTGTTTTTCTATGGGATAGTTACACAGGAGATAAAGAATATTCTGTTGAACACCAGTTGACATTTTTTGTTGAAAAAGAAAATGGGCATTATGAAAGATTTGAAGAAATACACAAAGAATGGACACATTCACTTGATAAGTATATAGAGTTACTAAAAAAGGCAGGATTCAAAAAAATAGAAGTCTCTGCTGACTTTGGACAAAAAGTCAACGATGAAAGCAGACGCTGGTTTTTTGCTGCTAAAAAGTGAGGAAGTAATTATGAAAGCGTGCGGAATAATAGCGGAATACAATCCTTTTCATAATGGTCACTTATATCAGCTCGAAGAAGCTAAAAAAAGAACGGGTGCGGAAGTGATAATCGTTGTAATGAGCGGTAATTTTCTACAACGTGGAGAACCTGCGATAGTCGATAAATGGAAAAGAGCCAAAATGGCACTGGCGGGTGGAGCGGATCTGATATTAGAGTTGCCAGTATCATATAGTGTACAGCCAGCAGATTTATTTGCTAAAGGAGCCATAGAAATTCTAGCAGGTCTTGGATGTGCCTCATTAAGTTTTGGAGCTGAATCTGGCAATGGAGAGACATTTAAAAAAGCTGCAAAACTGCTGATTGAATACTCAGAAGACATTGATGACCAGTTTAAAAAACAAAATGAAAAAGGAAAACCATATGCCGTAAGAATGGAACAAGCTATTGCTGCTGTTATTCCTTCTTTCCCAATTAACTTATCAAAGCCAAATAATCAGCTAGGTCTAGCATATGCAAAGGAAAATTATTATCATGGTGATAGATTTCATTTTGAAGTAATTGGAAGAAAACAGGCAGAGTATCATGACGTGAATTTGTCAGAAAACACAACAATTGCAAGCGCCACAGCTATAAGGAAGCAATTGCTTAATCCTTTAAATGTTCAAAATTCTTCTCAAGCATTTATGCCTGCAACTAGTTTGGAATTATTAAATCAAAGCCAGTTAATTAATTGGAATAATTATTGGCGTTTACTGAAATATCAGATTCTTTCTTCTTCATTGAAAGAGCTGCAGCAAATCTATCAAATGGAAGAAGGGCTTGAATATCGCTTGAAAAAAGCTGTTCAAAGTGCTGATTCATTTGAGAGGTTTATACAGACTGTAAAAAACAAAAGAATGACACGGACTCGTTTACAACGCTTATGTGTGTATGTATTGTTGCAGATCAAGCATAGTGATTTAGCTGCTTTAAACCAAATGCCTACTTCACGAATATTAGGGTTTAGTCCATTGGGACAACAATATTTGAGTGAAGTAAAAAAATCTTCTAGTGTCAATTTGTTGACAAAGATCAATAAATTGACAAAAGATAATTGGTCCTTAGATATAAAAGCTGGAGAAGTCTATCAACTAGCTTTAGATAATGTCAAATTAAAACAGGATTTCAATCGAAAGCCTTTAAATATTATTGACATTACAACTGGTGACTAGTATAATTATTTTTGTTGCCTTAAAGTCGAAAGGGACTTTATTTTTAATATCACAATTTTTTGAGTGATTATTGGCTGCTCAATTTAAAGAAGTTGTTTGATATAGATAAAACCATTTATAATAAGACTAAGAGGTGATAACATATGAAAATCAAATGGGCTTTGAACGAATTAAAGAAACTTAACGGAGATCCTCTTCCATTATCTGGTCAAGTAGACTTAACGAAGTCATTAAAAGATAGGAATACTTCTATTATCGATGCAGAACCGTTACTTATGGATGGGATTTTAGTTGTTGAAAACACAGATGAATTTTTAGTTGACTTAAACTTGTCAATTAGTTTGACTCTTCCGTCTGCGCGTTCTCTTGAGCCAGTAAAAGTTGATTTACGTATTCCATTTTCTGAGACATATCTTGCTGCTGGAACAGTAGTTGATGCTGAAAAGTACGGAAATGATGAAATCGTTGTTGAACTCGAATCAGATACGTTAGATTTGCAGAAACCACTTGAAGATGTTGTTTTAGCAGCAATTCCTACTCAAGTTTTCACGAATGAAGAACTTGAAAACGGGGATATGCCTCGTGGCAGCGACTGGAAAGTCGTATCAGAAGATGCATATGGTACTGGAGTGAGAGAACGTTTGTCAGAAGAAGAAGATCCTAGATTTGCAGCATTAAAAGGATTTTTTTCTGAAGAAAATGAATAATATTATACAAGGATTATATCCTAAACAAGTTTTAGATAATCAGTTATTTGATTAATAATGATCATTATCTAAGAACCCTTTAAGGAGGTGTGTTGGAACATGGCAGTACCTAAAAGAAGAACATCTACAGCTAGAAAAGCTAAACGTCGTACTCACATCAAATTGGATCTTCCAAATATGAGTGATTGTCCTAAATGTGGAGAAGTAAAACGTAACCACCACGTATGTCCATCTTGTGGATTTTACGCTGGGAAAGACGTTTCAAAATAAAAAAGTTATACTAAAAAACCTCTATTTTAAATAATAGAGGTTTTTTAGTATAATAGGGTAATAGTCATACGTATAAATACCTTGAGTGTAAATTAAGTCCAAGTATTTGTAAAACACCCAATAGAAACGGAAGAAGGTGAGTACTTGCAGAATGTAAATATCGATTTATACTTTGTTTTGTTTTATATCTGTCCTTATTTATTGCTAATACCTACTAGACTAGTTAATAAAGTATTTAAAAGATATGAAATTAAAGTAAGAGGGGTAGATTTTGTAGTACCAGTTTTAATTTTTTCTATCCATATCTTTAGTGTACTAATTGTAGGGAAAAGCTTTATTCCATATTTTACTCTTGTTATTTCAATTATTGGTTTAATTTTATCTACTATTTTTGCATTTAAACATAAAAAGCTAACAATTTTGAAAGTTTTGAGAGTCTGGTGGAGATATGTATTTATCTGTGCATTATTAGTGTATATTTCTTTAGGTGTTTTATTGCTTTTGTAATTTAATACAATAATTAAAAATATTAGTAATCAAGTTACAACAAATAGTCCTCATCTAGAAATGGATGAGGGCTATTTGTATGGGAACGTACATACCTTTATTGGTTGGGATGGCAAGCTTTTTTCTCATTTTGAATTATAGAGATAGAAAAAAGGGAACGTAAGTTATTTTTATTCTTGCTAAGTTATATATTTTACATATTTTTTGAGTATTTTTCTAATATTGGGTGGTAGAAAGTGGGGCATTGTGGTAGACTATGCCATATATGTGGGGAAAGGGGGCAGTGAAATGTTGTTGGGAGAATATAAGCATAATATCGACTCTAAAGGTCGCTTGATTGTACCAGCTAAATTCCGAGAAGATTTAGGCCAATATTTCATTGTCACTCGTGGACTAGACGGTTGTTTATTCGGTTATCCACAAAAAGAATGGGAAGTTTTAGAAAAAAAACTTAAACAACTTCCTTTAGCAAAAAAAGAATCAAGAGCTTTTACAAGATTTTTCTACTCTGCGGCAACCGAATGTACGTTGGATAAGCAAGGTAGAATAAATATCCCTCAGACTTTAAGAGACCATGCCAAGCTAGATAAAGCTTGTTATGTCGTAGGTGTTTCTGAACGTTTTGAAATATGGAGCGAAGAAAGATGGGACGCATTTTCAAAAGAAGCTGAAGGTTCATTTGAAGATATGGCAGAAGAAATGGTTGATTTTGGATTTTAATTAATAATATTGAAGATAACTTGAATAGACAGGAGGCTAAAATGTGGAATTCAACCATGAGACAGTTTTATTGAAAGAAGCAACAGATGGCCTAAATATTAAGCCGCATGGAGTATATGTAGACTGTACTTTAGGTGGGGGTGGACATTCAGCACTTATACTGGATCAGCTGAATGACAAAGGCCATTTATATGCCTTTGACCAAGATAATACAGCGATAAGGTATGCAAAGGAAATATTAAAAGATCAAGTTGAAAAAAATAAGATTACTTTTGTTCAGTCAAATTTTAGAAATTTAAAGAAATCACTGAATGATTTGAATGTTTCAAAAGTTGACGGTATTTTATACGATCTAGGAGTATCGTCTCCACAGCTTGATAACGCAGAGAGAGGGTTCAGTTACCATCAAGATGCTGCCTTGGATATGCGTATGAATAGGGATCAAGAATTAACTGCGCATGATGTTGTTAATAAATGGTCGTATTCTGATCTTGTAAGAATATTCTTTCGATATGGTGAAGAAAAATTTTCTAAGCAGATTGCAAGAAAAATTGAAGCGCATAGAGAAGTTCGAACCATTGATACGACTCAAGAGTTGGTAGATATCATAAAAGAAGCTATTCCAGCCCCTGCAAGACGTAAAGGTGGGCATCCAGCAAAGCGTGTTTTTCAAGCTATCAGAATAGCTGTAAACGATGAATTAAGTGCTGTAGAAGAATCATTAGAACAAGCTGTTGAATTGTTAGATACGAATGGTCGGTTAAGTGTGATTACTTTTCACTCATTAGAAGATAGAATTGTTAAACAGATTTTTAGAGATTTTTCAAAACTGCCTGACGTTCCTAGAGGACTGCCAGTCATGCCAGACTTTAAGAAACCATCTTTAAAGTTAATTAACAGGAAACCAATATTACCAAGCCAAGAAGAATTAAGTATTAATAATAGAGCAAGAAGTGCTAAATTACGTGTAGCTGAAAAACAAGTATAAAATTTAATATGAAAGGAGAATTTTTATGGCTATGAATGACAACTTAGCAAGAGAAATTAATAT
This sequence comes from Marinilactibacillus piezotolerans, assembly GCF_900114235.1. Taxonomy (GTDB): domain Bacteria; phylum Bacillota; class Bacilli; order Lactobacillales; family Carnobacteriaceae_A; genus Marinilactibacillus; species Marinilactibacillus piezotolerans. Next base: position 10,971 of record NZ_FOSJ01000031.1, read on the forward strand.
GCAAGCTATTCCAAAACCAGTTCAACAACCTGAGTATCAGCCTGGTAGAGTACATACTAAGAAAACGGTAAAAAGAGGAATAACTCGTTTAGAAATTTGGGTGATCAGTTTCTTTGGAGTTGTGTTATTTGGACTATTAGTTGCTAATATCACAATGGCGATGCAATTATCAACTACGAATCGAGCAGCTCAAGATCTAAGAGATCAATCAGCAGAGATTCAAACCGTAAACGAGAATTTAGAACAGAATATACAAGAACTTTCTCGCTATGACAGAGTATATGAAATCGCTGAAAACAATGGGCTGAAGATGAATGAAGATCAGATTAGGAATGTAACCCCATGAAAAAAATTACTAAGAAAATAAGAGCTACTAATCCATTTCGTAACCGTAAAATTATTGCTGTTTTCCTGTATTTAGCATGTTTTATAATGTTTGGATTTGTGGCTCTTCGCTTTTCATGGATTATGGTCAAAGGTGAAATCAATGGGGAAGACCTTTTGCAGAATATAGATAATCTTTATACTAGAAATACGGTTTTACAAGCTAATAGAGGAACAATATATGACAAGAATGGAAATCCGATAGCAATGGATGCCAGTTCTTATAAACTAGTAGCTATACTAACAGATGAATGGTCTAGTCCAACTCGTCCTCAACATGTACAAGAACCTGAAAAAGTAGCAAAAATACTAACCAAATATATTTCTATGAGTGAAGAAGAAGTATTGGAAAAACTGACTAAAAATTCCTCTCAAGTTGAATTTGGTGCTGCTGGAAATAATTTATCCTATGATATAGTTAGTCAGATACAGGAAGAACTTGAAAAAGAAAACCTCACAGGAATTACGTTTCAAGATAAAAAAACAAGACTCTATCCAAACGGAACTTTTGCTTCTCATACTATTGGACTTGCACAAGTACAAAGTGATGATGAGAGTGATGAAGCTTATCAGCAATTGAAAGGCATCATGGGTCTAGAACAGACTTATGATGATATTCTTAAAGGAACTAATGGTACAATTGAGTATCAGAAAGATCCCTATGGGTATGTTGTTCCAGGCGAGGAAGAAATTAGAGAAGAAGCTGTGGATGGTAGCGATCTATATTTAACTTTAGATCGCAGACTTCAAGTTTTATTAGAAAATGTAATGGAAGAAGTAGATGAAGAACACACCCCTGAAAATATGACTGCTACATTGATGAATGCAAAAACTGGTGAAATTCTAGCTACTTCTCAACGACCTTCTTTTAATGCAACTACCAAAGAAGGTATTGATCAGTCATGGCAAAACTTATTAGTTGAATATGCATTTGAACCTGGTTCAACAATGAAGGTAATGACACTAGCTGCTTCTATTCAAGAAGGTACTTTTCACCCTGATAGTTATTATATGTCTGGAGAAATTTCTGTTGCAGGCGGGACTGTTCATGACTTTAACCCAGATGGATGGGGATCGATTACTTATCTTGAAGGGTTAGCTCGTTCTAGTAACGTTGCTTTTGTTCATCAAGTTGAAGAAATGGGCTATGACACCTGGAAAAAATATTTGGACAATTATGGTTTTGGTGAAGCTGTCGGGATGAATTTGCCTAACGAGTATAGTGGTAGTAATAAATATGAATGGCCATTAGAGAAAGTTAATACAGCATTTGGTCAAGGACTAAGCGTGACTCCTGTGCAAATGCTACGTGCTTTTTCAGCTATCGCAAATGAAGGTAATATGGTAAAACCTTATCTGGTAGACCATATAACAAATAAGACTACAAATGAAGTGACACAATTTGAACCGGAATATACAGAGAGCTTAATTTCAAAAGAGACTGCTCAAAAGACACTACAGTATTTAACTGAGACAGTAAATAATGAACATGGAACGGCAAAAGGATATAAAATTGATGGATATGAAATTGCTGCTAAGACCGGTACTGCTCAATTATATAACCCAGATACAAAGCAGTATTATAGTGGAGGAGGAAATTACATTTATTCAGTTGTTGGTATGGCACCGGCGGATGATCCGGATGTGATTTTATACGTGACAGTACAGCAGCCTGATTTTAATGGAGCAAGTCAAGGTAGCGAAGTTGTGCAAAAAATATTTAATCCTGTGATGAAAAGAGCTTTGGAATATATGGATGCAGAAGATGGGGACAGTACAGAAATTGTTCAAAATGAAATGATGCCTAACTTGATTGATAGTAACACATCCGAAGCTGTAACAGAGATTCAAAGCAAAAGTTTGAGCACTTCTATTATCGGAACAGGAGATAAAATAGTACAACAGTTTCCGTTAGAAGGTTCAACGTTATATGATGGTCAGAAAACAATTTTATTAACTAATGGAGCAATGACATTGCCGGATATGAGTGGATGGTCTAGAAGTGATGCGATGAAAGTATCCGAAATGACTGGAGTCGAATTCGAATTTGAGGGAGAAGGATATGTTTCAGAACAAGAACTTGCTCCCAATTCATTTATAGAACCGGGCACTAAAGTTAAGCTATCTTTGTCTCCTGTATCGGGTGAAGAAGAGTAAAGTTAAAAGTTTTAAAGGAGATAGGATAAAGAATGTTAGAGTTATTAAGAACAGTTACTCCGGTGTTAGTTAGTTTTATTATTACAGTAATCTCTATGCCGTTTGTGATTCAGTATTTCAGCAAAAAACAATTAGGTCAAGTAACCAGAGAAGAAGGACCGACATGGCACGAAAGTAAATCTGGTACACCCACTATGGGTGGAGTTTCATTTATCTTTGCTGTCACTATAACAGTATTGATTTTAAGTTATTTCCTTGATGTCTTTACAACAGGAATACTATTATTAACTTTTATTTTAATTCTGTATGGATTGATTGGATTTTTAGATGATTATATTAAAGTTATTATGAAACGAAATCTTGGTTTAACTAGTTTACAGAAATTAATTGGACAAATTATAGGTGGAGTCGTATTTTATATCGGTCTTAATTTATTAAATTATCCAACAGTTTTAGATATTCCAATTTTAGGGTCAATTGATCTTGGATGGGGATATGGATTATTCTTGCTGTTCTGGCTTGTAGGATTTTCTAATGCTACAAATCTAACTGATGGAATTGATGGTTTGATGGCAAGTACTGGTATGATTGCCTATCTTGCTTATGGAGTGATTGCTGGAATACAAGATCAATGGGATATCATGGTTTTCTCTTTATCAGTTTTTGGGGGTTTGCTTGGCTTCTTTATATTCAACAAAAAGCCAGCAAAAGTCTTTATGGGAGATGTTGGTTCATTAGCGCTTGGAGCAGGTTTAGCAGGGATATCGATTCTGTTGAATCAAGAATGGACTTTAATTCTTATTGGAATCATCTTCGTTTGTGAGACTGCAAGCGTGATGCTGCAGGTAAGTTCATTCAAGCTGAGAGGTAAAAGAATTTTCAAGATGAGTCCCATCCATCACCATTACGAAATGGTGGGATGGAGTGAATGGAAAATAGTGGGAATATTTTCGTTAATAGGGTTCCTTATGGCTTTAGTCGTACTATTTATTTTGGTATAATAAGCTGAAAAAGCTGGATGTAGAGTGATCTACTTCCAGTTTTTAAACTATTCACTATACAATCTGTATATCAATTTTGAAAATGAGGGATAAATATGAAGCAAATAGACAAGTATACTAATAAAAAAATTCTCGTATTAGGATTGGCTTTAAGTGGCGTAAGTGCTGCTAAATTGTTACATAAGTTAAAAGCTTTAGTGACTGTCAATGATTATAAAAATCTTGATGAAAACCCAGAAGCTAGAGAGCTTATTAACGAAGGTTTAAGAGTAATTACAGGGGGACATCCAATAGAGTTGATGGATGAAGATTTTGAATTGATCGTCAAAAATCCTGGAATCCCGTACTCAAACCCAATCGTTAAAAAAGCCATAGAAAAAGGTATCCCAATTATTACAGAAGTAGAACTGGCATATGAAGTTAATGAAAGTAAAATGATCGGTATAACTGGTACAAATGGTAAAACTACAACCACAACAATGATTACAGAAATATTGAATACAGATCGTGTACTTGGAACAGCTTACGCTGCTGGAAACATTGGAACACCAGCTAGTGAGGTTGCGATGAAAGCAACAGAATCTGATGTAACAGTTCTGGAATTATCCAGTTTTCAATTGCTGGGTACGCTTAATTTGAAACCAGCCATTTCAGTGATTACTAATTTATATTCTGCTCATTTAGATTATCACGGAACTAGAGAAGAATACGTAAAAGCAAAAATGAAAATTACGGATAATCAGACAGAAAATGATTATTTAATATACAATGCTGATCAAGAAGAGTTGTCAGAACTGGTTATTCAGCATAGCAAGGCCCAGTTGATCCCTTTTTCACGTAAGAAAAAAGTAGAACAAGGTATATATGTGAAAAATGATAGAATATATTTCAATGAAGAAGAGGTTCTTGAAGTAAGTGATATTCTCCTGCCTGGAAAACATAATTTAGAGAATGCTTTAGCAGCAATAGCTGTAGCGAAATTAATGAATAAGTCTAATGAAGCTATCAAAAAAGCTTTAATGCAATTCAAAGGTGTCAAACATCGTACACAATTTGTGTGCACATTCGAAGGGCGTAAATTTTATAACGATTCAAAAGCAACTAATTCTTTAGCTACAATCAATGCTCTAGAAGGATTTGAAAATCCAATTATTTTATTAGCAGGCGGTTTAGACCGTGGGGTATCATTTGATGAACTAATACCAGCAATGAAAAAAAATGTTAAAGCTGTACTTGCTTTTGGTGAAACTGCAGAAAAGATTATTGAAACGGGCAAGAAAGCTGGAATAAACAAAACAATCAAAGTAGTAAACGTTGAACAAGCTGTTCCAGAAGCTTATAAAATGAGTGAACCTAATGATATTATCTTACTTTCACCAGCTTGCGCAAGTTGGGATCAGTATCCAAGTTTTGAGATCAGAGGAAATGCATATATGGAAAGTATAGATCAATTTATCCAATCGAAACAAGAGGAGGAATAAAGCACCGATTCGGTGTTTGACCAAACATGAAAGTATTATTGACAGGTGGCGGAACAGGTGGGCATATTTATCCAGCTTTGGCGCTGAAAAAAAGAATTGAAGAACGATATCCTGATTCTGAATTTTTGTATATTGGAACGGAAAGAGGTTTAGAAAGTAAAATTGTTCCTGAAAACGCTGTTCCATTTAAAACAATCAAAGTGGAAGGGTTCAAGAGGAAATTAAATCTAGAGGGTATTTTATATAATTTGAATACGATAAGACTATTCCTCTCAGGAATCAGTCAATCAAAGAAATTCATTAAACAGTTTGCTCCAGACGTAGTGATTGGGACAGGCGGATATGTTTGTGCACCTGTCTGTTATGCTGCCGCGAAAGCAAAGGTACCAACGGTTATACATGAACAAAATAGTGTGGCAGGAGTTACGAATAAATTCTTAGCTCGATTCGTAGATAAAATAGCTGTTTGCTTTGAAGAAGCAGTTACTCAATTTAAAGGAAATGAAGCAAAGGTAATTTATACAGGGAACCCTAGAGCTCAAGAAGTAGCAGGAATCAAAAAAACACCCATTTTAAAACAGTTTGATTTAAATCCTGATAAAGAAACAGTCCTGATATTTGGTGGAAGCAGAGGTGCACAGCGAATTAATCAGACATTTATTGATAGTTATCAGAAATTATCTGAACAGCCTTATCAAGTAGTTTATGTGACTGGAGAAGTGCATCATCAAAATATTATAAGTCAATTAGAGAAAAAATACGGAGAATCTATGCATACGGAATCCATTCGTGTTGTTCCATATATACAAAAAATGCCTGAAGTATTTGCAGCCGTTTCTATAGTTGTGGGTCGAAGCGGAGCAACTACCTTGGCAGAGTTAACTTCTTTAGGGATACCAAGCATTCTGATACCAAGTCCAAATGTAACAGAAGATCATCAGACAAAAAATGCCTTAAGCTTAGTTCATCATGGTGCTGCACTGATGATACGTGAATCTGAATTATCAGAAAAAAGTTTTGTAGAAGAAATCAACAGACTTATGAAGGATGAAGACAAGAGAAAAGAAATGGCAGACAATTCTAAAAAACTAGGGAAACAAAAAGCTTCTGATGAACTGATCGAAATTATTAATCAAATCACCTAACTAACTTGTTAAGGAGGAGAGTAAAATGAAAAAGAACCATCATCACTCGGTTACCAATATAAAAGAACTTTATACGAAAAAAAATATTGGCTCTCCTTCAGGAAAGAACAAGAAAGGCCAAATGATTAAAATTAAATGGACAGTATTAGTATTGTTTTTTTTGACTATGATGTTTTCTTCTATCTACTTTATAAGTCCTTATAGTCAAATTAGAACAATCTCCGTCTCTGGAACCAATGAGGTATTGGATCAAGAAGTAATTGACAGCAGTGGAGTTCATTCAGGCGAATCACTGTGGGGAACTTATTTTGAAAGAAAAGCAATTTTTCAAAATATCAAAAGTGAATTGCCACAAGTTAAAAATGTTAAACTCTATATAGAAGGATTGAATAATTTCCGCTTTGAAATTAGTGAACTTAAGACAGTAGCTTACTTAACTGATGGTGAAAATTATTATAATATTCTAGAAGATGGCACAACTTTGAAAAAAGAATATACTGCAACTGGTGGCAATTTACCGACATTTATTGGTTTTTCTGATGGAAAAGTGCTCAATCAAATGTTAGATCAGTATAATGAGTTAGATGATAATGTCAAAGCAATGATCTCTGAAATGGAATGGATCCAAAATGATCGTAATCCCTTACTTGTCAAAGCTTACATGAATAACGGAAATGAAATACTCGCTTCTATCCCGAGTTTCGCGGAACGGATGCAACGTTATCCGCAGTTAGTAAGAGCTGTTGAAGGAGAAAATGGATTATTTGATCTAGAAGCTGGTGCTTATTTTTTACCATTTTCTACTGAAAATGATCAGAAGTATGATGAAGAAAACAGCGTTGAGATAGATGAAACTTCTAATGAATAAAGTTATTCATTAGATTATATACCAAACATACAATCGATTGTTACATAAAAGTTATATTTTGTATTGAGAAATCAATAAACTAACTTCTATAACGATAGTAATGTATGGTAAAATAAGAATTAACATAAAGTTAATCATATTAAAGTTAGTATGGATTTTTTCTATACGTTAATGCATAAAAAACTAAATAATTCTAGGGTTAGACCTGAATATACTAAAATAATACCTAGTGTAGACTGGAGGTTTCAATCAATAATGGAAAATGGTGTTTACGCAAGTCTAGATATTGGAACCACTTCAATCAAAGTTATAGTAGCTGAAGTATTAAATGGACAAATGAACGTGATTGGAGTCGGTAGTGAGAGATCTAAAGGACTAAACAAAGGCATGATTGTTGATATTGAAGAAACAAGTAATGCGATAACTTTGGCAGTTAAACAGGCCGAAGAAAAATCAGGTCTTAAAATTGAAGAACTTATTGTAGGAATACCCGCGCAAGGTGTACAAATAATTCCTTGTAACGGATATATACAAGTGGAGCAATCTCATGAAGAGATTAATGATCAAGATGTAGAAAAAGTTATTCGGGAAACATGTTTGAATTCTGTTCCCACTGATAAAGAAGTCATTTCAGTAATGATTGAAGAATTTTTAGTAGATGGGTTTGACGAGATTAAAGATCCTAGGGGAATGGTTGGAGAAAGACTAGAGGTATATGGTACAGTATTAGCAGTTCCTAAATCAATTGTTCATAACATTAAAAAATGTGTTCAACTATCAGGATATAGTATTAAAGATTTGATTATCCAACCTCAAGCAATGGCACAATTGGTTTTGTCAGAAGACGAAAGACAATTCGGTACTATACAAATTGATATTGGCGGAGGACAAACAACTGTATCAGCTATACATGATCATCAATTGAAATTTGTTCATGTAGAGCAACAAGGTGGAGAGTTTGTAACAAAAGACATATCGATGGTGTTGAATACATCAATCCAAAATGCGGAAAACCTGAAAAGAGATGTTGGGTATGCCTTTGCAAATCATGTAGCCGACGATCAGTTTGTTCATGTAGATGTAGTAGGTCAGCAAGATCCTATTAAAGTTAAAGAGTCATATATTTCCGAAATAATAGAAGCTAGATTGGAACAGATTTTTGAAGTTTTAAAAAATAAACTGGATAAGATTGATGCATTATCTTTACCAGGAAAAGTTAAACTTACTGGTGGGGCAGCAGCAATACCTGGAATTAGAGAACTTGCTGAAGATATATTTGAGGTTCAAGTTGATGTGTACATACCAGATTTTATGGGAGTAAGATACCCATCCTTCACTAATGCAATTTCACTGGTCTATTATGAAGGACAATTAGATGGTATTCAAAAATTAATTAATCAAATAAGCTTATCAGATATTAGATCTAATTCGAAAGAATTATCTCATAGTTCAAGTAAATCAGTAAATCATCATAATTCAAAACAAGATGAAACTTACGTGAAGTCAGCAGAAACGCAAAAAGGACCATCTTTCACAGAAAAAGTTAAAAGCTTTTTCTCAACATTTTTTGATTAAATATCGTACACAGGAGGAAAAAGAATGGAATTAGAATTCGATTCAATCGCATCTCAGGGAGCAGTATTAAAAGTAATTGGTGTAGGAGGTGCTGGAGGAAACGCTGTCAATAGAATGATTCAAGATGGCGTGCAAGGAGTAGAGTTCATTGTGGCCAACACGGATGTTCAAGCTTTAGACATGATGAGTGCTGAAACTAAAATCCAACTTGGGCCAAAATTGACTAGAGGACTTGGAGCAGGCGCTAACCCTGAAGTAGGAAGGAAATCCGCAGAAGAAAGTGAAGAAGCAATTGCAGAAGCATTACAAGGTGCGGATATGGTTTTTGTTACTGCTGGTATGGGAGGCGGTACTGGAACGGGAGCAGCTGGAATCGTTGCACGTATTGCTAAAGAACAGGGCGCATTAACAGTTGGGGTTATTACTCGTCCGTTTACATTTGAAGGACCGAAAAAAGGTCGCTTTGCGGCTGAAGGTATTGCATCAATGAGAGAACATGTTGACACTCTTGTAACAATCTCCAATAATCGCTTACTAGAGATTGTCGATAAAAAGACTCCGATGATGGAAGCTTTTAGAGAAGCTGACAATGTTTTACGTCAAGGGGTTCAAGGAATTTCAGATCTTATTACTAATCCTGGATATGTCAACTTGGATTTTGCAGATGTGAAAACAGTTATGGAAAATCAAGGATCTGCATTGATGGGTATTGGTACTGCTACAGGTGAAAATAGAACTGCAGAAGCAACTAAAAAGGCAATATCATCACCCCTGCTTGAAGTTTCTGTCGCCGGTGCTGAATCTGTCTTGTTGAACATTACTGGTGGATCAGATTTGACTCTGTTTGAGGCCCAAGATGCTTCTGATATTGTATCTGCTGCAGCAACTAGTGAAGTCAATATTATTTTTGGTACATCAATCAATGAAGATTTAGGCGACGAAGTAGTCGTTACTGTTATTGCTACAGGTATTGATGGAGAAAAGATAGAAAATAAAAGACCTTCAGCAAATAAAACAGCCAAAACATCATCGAATACAGTTAAAAAATCTGAAAATGATCCTTTTGGGAACTGGGATATTCGTAAAGAACCTAATCTAAGAGATCGTCACAATGAAGATCTGGATCAATTAAACGAGACTAGTCAAGATAGTAAAGAAAAGGACTTGTTCTCTAGAGAGGACTCTTCAGATGGGGCAAGTTCAGATGATGAAGTTGATACACCACCATTTTTTAGAAGAAGGAAAAAAAGATAAGGATCAATCCTCTTTGAAAGGAGACTTATAAATGGGAATGAAAGATCGTTTAAACAACTTTTTCTTCCTAGAAGACGATTCTGAAGAGATGGACATTCCTTCTGAAAAGACTGCTAGTAAGAATGTAAAAGAAAAACCTATGCAATCACCAAAAAAGGATAAACCGACAGTTTCTAAAACTCAATCCGTGCGAAAAGTTAGTTCAAATCAAAATATTGTAGCAATTAATCAACAACAAGCAATCAAAAAACCGCGTATCAATGTTTTAGAACCTCGTACGTATTCAGAAGTTCAAGGAGTAGCAGATATTCTGTTGAACAATCAGTCTGTTATCTTGAATTTTAGAAGAATGGAAAAAGACCAAGCAAAAAAAGTCATTGATTTTTTAATGGGAACTACTTATGCTATTAAGGGTGACATTGAAAGAATTGGTGAAGAAATCTTTGTTTGTACACCTCAGTCTGTTGAACTTGATGGAGCAGAGCTACAAGCTTTGAAGAAACAGGATTTTTAACCGGAACGGAGATATACAAGCATGCTATTTCAATTTATAAGTTATTTATATTCTTTTCTTATCAACCTTATTGATATCTATCGACTTTTATTAGTTGTATATTTTTTGATGTCATGGCTTCCTGGAGCTTATCAATCAAGTATTGGGCGATTATTGACTAGAATATGCGAACCGTATGTAGGGTTCTTTCGTAGATTTGTTCCTCCTATTGGAATGATTAGTTTAGCGGGATTAGTCGCATTGTTTGCTCTTTCCTTTATTAAAATGGGATTAGCACCAGTGTTTAATATTTTAGTAAATTTATTAAGTCAATTAGGCTTACTGTGAGGTAAATTATGGATAATGTATACCAGCATTTCAGAAAAGACGAACAACTTTTTATTGATTCTGTCGTAGACTGGGTTCGTCAAGTAGAAGAACAGTATACTCCTTATCTATCTCCTTTTTTAGATCCGAGACAGCAATTCATTGTGGAATCTGTCGCTGGGCAAAATAGTGAAATTACTTTGCATAGTTTCGGTGGATATGAAGATGCTGAACGGAAAAAAATCTTTTTAGCACCTTCATATTATGAACCAGAACAGAATGATTATGCTATCACGATATGTGAAATTAACTATCCAATTAAATTCGCAACATTATCACATGGAAACATTTTAGGTTCACTTACAGGAGCGGGCATTGACCGTGGAAATCTAGGCGATATTATAACTGATGGTGAAAATTGGCAAGTATTTGTAGATAAACCTATGATGCCTTTTTTGCTATCTCAAATCGACAGTATCGGTAAAATCAAAGTGCATTTGGAAGAAAAAATGTACACGGATATTATCTTACCTAAAGATAAGTGGGAAAGCAGAAGTATCATTGCTTCCTCTTTAAGAATTGATGTAGTACTGGCAAGTGCCTTTAATTTGTCACGTCAAAAATCTAAAGAACTTATCGCTTCCAATAAAGTTAAAGTGAATTGGAATGAAACAACGAGGCCTGATACAATATTAGGAATTTTTGATGTTATATCAATTAGAGGCTTTGGACGATTAAAGTTAAAATCAATTGAAGGAAAGACTCGTAAAGAAAAGATTCGTCTGGAATTAGATGTACTCGATAGAAACCAATAGGGTCTTGTATTGAAAAAGTATATTCATTATACTAATAGACAAATCATATTTGAATAGAACTTAAAAAAATCACGGAGGGATTCGACAATGGCATTAACTCCTATGGATATACATAACAAAGAATTTTCTGTAAAAATGAGAGGTTATGATCAAGACCAAGTCAATGACTATCTTGATCAAATCATTAAAGATTATGAATTGTTATTGAAACAGAAAAAAGAAACTGAAAAGAAATTAGAATTTGCTGAAGAAAAATTAGCAAGTTATGATCAAATGCAAGATTCGCTTAATAAATCAATTATCGTGGCTCAAGATGCTGCTGATCGTTTGAAAGAAAATGCTGAAAAAGAAGCAGAGATGATTTCAAAAGAGGCAGAAAACAAAGCTTCTAACGTGCGTCAAGATGCTGAAAACCATGCTGATCAACTACTGAAAGAAGCGGTAGGAAAAGCAAGGAAAATCGAGGAAGAAACGGAAGCTTTGCGTAAACAGAGTCGTATTTTTCGCCAGAGATTGCAGCTTATGATCGAATCACAACTAGAACTCGTAAAAAAAGAAGAGTGGGATGATCTTTTGCAGCCCCCTGCTTCTGAAAAGCCCGTAACAAATACTATCAATGAAGTGAAGTCAGAGCTTGATCAGAAAGATGAAGTAACTGATTTACCAGTTGAACCTGAACAAAATGCTGAAAATTCTGAGTATGAAGAAGGAATGACACCAGCTGTTGAGTTACCTAACATTTAATTTAAAGTGAATAGTAGCGATAACTGAAACAACATGAAGCAAAATACTTTTCAGAGAGCCAGCGGAGGTGTGAAGCTGGTAAGTGCTTTTTGCATAAATGATCATTCAGTGGCTCTTTAGTGAATTATGTAGTAGCTAAAGACGTAACTCTGCGTTAAAGAGAAGAGAAAAACAAAAGTAAATGTATAATATTGTGGAATATAAACAGTATTATTATCACTTAATGTTTTTGAAGTAAGGTGGTACCACGAAGATTTCGTCCTTTTAAGGATGAGGTCTTTTTTTATATAAAAAATTAAGTAAAGAGGGTAAAAAGATGGAAGTAAAAGATACATTAAATTTATTGAAAACTAAGTTTCCTATGCGTGCTGGTCTGCCTAATAAAGAGCCTGATCGTCAAGCAGAATGGACAGCAAACAATCTATATGAAAGAAGACAAGAGCTGAATAAAGATAAAAAGTCATTTGTATTGCATGATGGACCTCCTTTTGCGAATGGAAATATCCATATGGGACATGCTTTAAATAAGGTATCTAAAGATATTATTGTGCGTTACAAATCTATGTCAGGATTTCGTTCGCCTTATGTACCGGGATGGGACACACATGGATTGCCTATTGAGCAGGCATTAACGAACTCTGGAGTAAATCGTAAATCAATGACAGTGGCTGAATATAGGAAACTCTGTGAGGCATATGCTTGGGAACAAGTAAATACTCAACGTGAAGACTTCAAGCGATTAGGTGTTGCAGGTGAGTGGGATAATCCGTACGTCACTTTAACTAAAGACTATGAAGCAGAACAAATTAAAGTCTTCGGAAAAATGGCAGAAAAAGGTTTTATCTATAGAGGGCTAAAACCCATTTACTGGTCTCCTTCAAGTGAATCTTCTTTAGCTGAAGCAGAAATTGAATATAAAGATGTTAAATCTCCCAATATCTATGTAGCATTTAAAGTTAATGATGGAAAAGAAATTTTAGATAATGATACTTCATTGATCATCTGGACAACTACACCTTGGACGCTGCCATCTAACTTAGCAGTAGCTGTTAATGCAGATTTTGATTATGCAGTAGTAGAAGCGGATGGCCGTAAATTCGTTGTTGCATCTAAAATGGCAGAAGAAGTAGCTGAAATATTAGGATGGGAAGATGTAGAACTGATCAAGGAAGTAAAAGGATCAGATTTAGAACATGTAACGACTAAGCATCCTTTTTATGATAGAGATTCTTTAGTCATCTTGGGAGATCATGTAACGCTGGAGAGTGGTACAGGATTGGTTCATACAGCTCCTGGACATGGTGAGGAAGACTTCATAGCAGCTCAGCAATATGGATTGAAAGTGTTATCCCCTGTTGATGAAAAAGGTTGTTTTACGAATGAAGCTCCAGGACTTGAAGGTGTATATTATGATGATGCCAACAAAATTATTACGGACTGGTTAAAAGAAAAAGATGCTTTACTCAAATTGAGCTTTTTCACACATAGCTATCCTCATGACTGGAGAACTAAAAAGCCAGTAATTTATCGTGCAACACCGCAGTGGTTTGCTTCAATCAAAGATTTCAGAGAAGATATATTAAAAGCTATTCAGGAAGTAAACTGGTTACAACCATGGGGTATGCAAAGAATCTATAATATGGTAAGAGATAGAGGGGATTGGGTTATTTCTCGCCAGCGTGCTTGGGGTGTTCCACTACCAATTTTTTATGCTGAAAATGGAGATGCAATTATTACACCAGAAACTATTGAGCATGTATCTAATCTATTTGCTGAATTTGGTTCTAATGTCTGGTTCGAACGAGAAGCAAAAGACTTGTTACCTGAAGGATTTGAATCTCCTTCTAGCCCGAATGGTCGATTTACAAAGGAAACAGACATTATGGATGTGTGGTTTGATTCTGGTTCTTCTCATCAAGCAGTCCTTAAAGCTAGAGAAAACCTGACATTTCCAGCTGATATGTATCTGGAAGGCTCAGATCAGTACCGTGGCTGGTTTAACTCAAGTCTTACTACAAGTGTAGCAATTAATGATACGACTCCTTATAAGTCTGTTCTGTCTCAAGGTATGGTTCTAGACGGGGATGGTCGTAAGATGAGTAAATCTCTTGGAAATACTATTTTACCCAATAAGGTAATCAAACAGATGGGTGCTGATATAGTTCGGCTCTGGGTTTCTAGTGTAGATTCTCAAGCGGATGTTCGTGTCAGTATGGATATCTTAAAGCAAGTTTCAGAAGTTTACCGTAAAATTAGAAATACAATCCGTTTTTTAATTCAAAATACAGAAGATTTTTCTCCTGTTGAACATACAGTACCGTATGAAGAGTTAAGAACAGTTGACCAATATATGATGAACCGTTTGAATCGAACTGTTGAGAAAGTTTTAAATGCTTACGATAATTATGATTTTTCAGATATTTATAAAGAAATCAATCAATTTTGTACTGTAGATATGTCTAATTTCTATGTAAACTTTTCTAAAGATGTTTTGTATATAGATGCGCCAGATGCTCATTCACGTCGCGCAATGCAGACTGTGTTTTATCAAGTAACCGTGAAGCTGGCTAAGCTGTTAACTCCAATTATTCCTCATACGACAGAAGAAATCTGGACTTATCTAGACGAAGAGGAAGACTATGTACAATTAGCAGAAATGCCAGAAGTAGAACAATACGGTAATGCTGAAGAATTAGTCGAAAAATGGGATAAATTTATGCGCTTAAGAGATCATATTCTGAAAGCTAATGAAGTTGCTCGTGAAAATAAAGTAATCGGTAAAGATTTTGAAGCTGATACAACATTATATGCAACTAAAGAAGTAAGATCATTACTTGATTCACTGAATACTGACTTACGTCAAATTCTAATTGCATCCAACTTTACTGTAAAAGATCTTTCAGAAAAGCCTGAAGGAGATACGTCTATTCTTGATTTTGAAACTGTATCGATTAAAGTTGAACATATGGAAGGAGAGGTATGTGAAAGATGCCGAATTACTTCAAAAGACTTGATTGAAGTAGATGGTGTAGGTAAGTTATGTACAAGATGCCACCATATTTGTGAACAGCACTATCCAGAATTGTTAAAATAAGTAATAAAAAGAGCTGACCCAATGATCCGACCCCCATATATTAGACCAAAAATCTAATGTATAGGGGTCGGTTTTTTATGACTAAATATAATCTAAAGTTCAAGTCGATGGTCGTCACTGAATATCTAAAAGGATTTGGTGGTTACAGTTACCTTGCAAATAAATATGACATCAAGAGTGCAACTCAAGTTAAAGATTGGATAAATACTTATCAGAATTCTGGATGGGAAGGATTAGAGCGTAAGAGAAACCATAAGATTTACTCTGTTCAATTTAAAGTCAATGCGGTAGAGTTATACTTAAGAACAGAGTTGTCCTACCGCGAAGTTGCCAATCAATTAGGCATCAATCGACAAAGTAT
>NZ_FOSJ01000078.1 GCF_900114235.1 Marinilactibacillus piezotolerans
TACATTAGGGTGGTCAATTTTTCGTTGAGCAATATTCCGAGTGAAGGCTTGTTTTCCGCGTTTCTCCTTGTGCCCATTAGGTTTGCGTTTTCCTTTCATTGGAAGAAGGTGTTTATCAAACATCCCTTCTCTTGCCCGGCGATAAAGAGTAGTAGCCCCCATAGAAAAAGCAAGAAAGGTACTATCTGCTTTATGGTGATTGGCGATCATATCAAGTGACCACTTTTGACGAAGCAGATGTTCGACATGACCGTCTTCTTCAACAGAAAGTTTTAAACGTTTACGACCACAACGCGATTGTTTTGTCTTTCTCTGTTCCCAGAATTCTTTTGAATTTTTCCCAGTCTTAAAGAAATTGATCACATCATAAACCGGCTGTTTTTTGCCCATGATCTCAATAATTCTAGAAGTCGTTACATCTGCCAAATAATATTTTTCTATGAGGATGATATCATCCATGGTAAACTGTTTGTGAGCCATACGTGTTCCTTCTTCCTTGTAGATTTGGTGGTACAAACTACTTTAAGGGAACACGTGTGGTTTTTCAAATATCTTTTTCTAGTTTAATTATAAAATTCGCGTCTGTAAAAACCTATATCAGTAGCCTTTCTTCACTCCTCCTCATTTCAAGATACGGATTCGCCTTGATATGCATTCTCAATTACATTAAAATAAAGGAGTATATGTAACGGATAAATACGTTTGCATAGTTCTATTTATAATAAAAAATAACCTAGAAAAGGAAGGTACATAATGGCAGTATTAGAGATCAAGAACCTACATGTATCCATTGAAGGTAAAGAGATTTTAAAAGGTGTCAACTTAACAATGAAAACGGGAGAAATCCACGCGATCATGGGACCGAACGGAACAGGGAAATCAACCCTTTCTGCAGCGATCATGGGTCATCCGACATATGAAGTGACGGAAGGGGAAGTGCTTTTAGATGGCGAAAACATCCTCGAAATGGAAGTGGATGAACGAGCACGTGCCGGTCTGTTCTTAGCTGTTCAGTATCCAAGTGAAATCGCAGGGATTACCAATGCAGAATTTATGCGTGCCGCCATCAACTCAAGACGTGATGATGACAATAAAATGGGCGTAATGGAGTTCATCAAAAAGCTGGATGAAAAAATGGACTTACTAGATATGCCGGAAGAAATGGCAGAACGCTACTTGAATGAAGGTTTCTCAGGTGGAGAGAAAAAACGGAATGAGATTCTGCAATTATTGATGATCGAACCGACTTTCGCCATCTTGGATGAGATCGATTCAGGTCTAGATATCGATGCCCTTCAAGTCGTTTCTAAAGGGGTCAATGAAATGCGTGGAGATAACTTTGGCTCATTGATTATTACGCATTATCAAAGATTATTAAACTACATCACACCCGATGTCGTCCACATTATGATGGACGGACATGTCGTGAAAACCGGCGGCGCAGAATTGGCACAACAATTAGAAGCAGAAGGTTATAAAGGTTTAATGGAAGAATTAGGAATTGAATACAACGTGGAAGAACACGAATAAAAAAGAGGAGGCAAACCATATGGTAACAAAAGAAAAGCAGTATGTAGAACATGCAGATGCCCTTACAGCCTTCTCAAAAGGACTAGGTGAACCAGAATGGATGACTCAGTTACGGTTAGATTCCTTAGATAAAATAGACGAATTAGACCTTCCTGTAATCGAACGTCTGCGGTATAATCGCTGGCCGATCTGGCAAGTCCCTGACCTGACAGGTGCGCCTGCTCAAAAAGCAATCGACATCACTGAATTTATAGAAGATAAAGCAGATGCCGCAAGAGTCGTTCAAGCGGGAAATGAATCTGTAATTGAAACATTACCAGAATCGTTAAAAGAAAAAGGCGTCATTTTTACCGATATCAAGACTGCTTTAAAAGAACATCCTGACCTTGTCAAAGAAGCCTATATGCAGCAGGCAGTGAAAGCAGATAAAAATAAAGTCACTGCTTTTCATGCGGCATTTATGAACTCGGGGTTATTCTTATATGTGCCAAAAAATGTAGTTGTGGAAGAACCATTAGAAGCGATCTTTATTCAAAACAGCTTAGTTGAAGACAGCTTCATCAAACACGTTCTGATCTATGCCGACGTGAATTCGAGCTTCAACTATGTAGAGAAATTCCTGACTGCCGGACAAGAGAAAAACGCAGCGAACATATTAGTAGAAGTTGTGGCTAAACAAGGGGCGCAAGTGAAATTCTCTGCTGTAGATCAACTAGGCGAACAGACTACAACCTACTTTAACCGTGCCGGACATACTTTCCGGGATGCCTCAATCGACTGGGCACTCGGTGTCATGAATAATGGAAGTACCATTGCTGATTTTGATACGAATCTAGTTGGAGACGGATCTCAGTCAGACTTGAAAGCTGTAGCAATCAGCAGTGGCAAACAAATACAAGTAGTCGATTCAAATATTGTCAGCTACGGCAGCCACACTACCGGGAATATCTTCCAGCATGGCGTAATCTTAGATCGTGCTACCTTAACCTTTAATGGGATCGGACATATCATCAAAGGGGCTAAAGGATCTGATGCGCAGCAAGAATCCCGTGTCCTCATGCTTTCAGATAAAGCACGCGGAGATGCAAATCCGATCTTATTAATCGATGAAAACGAAGTAACAGCGGGGCATGCGGCTTCAGTTGGGCGAGTGGACCCAGAAGAAATGTACTATCTGATGAGTCGTGGAATTGCCAAAAGCGAAGCCGAAAGACTCGTTATCCGAGGATTCCTGGGATCAGTGATCTCAGCAATTCCACTGAAAGCCATCCGAGATGAATTGGTCGAAACAATCGAAAGGAAGCTGACCAGTAGATGACCGTTCCATTCGAACCGTTTGAACACTTAAAAAAAGATTTTGCCATCTTAAATCAAATCGTCAATGATGAACCATTAGTCTATCTGGACAATGCCGCAACAACGCAGAAACCGGAAGCTGTACTGCAGGCACTGGAGACCTACTATCATACCTCTAATGCCAATGTTCACCGGGGTGTGCATACACTAGCTGAACGCGCAACAAGTCAGTATGAAAGATCACGAGAAGTCGTTCGGGCATTCATTCATGCCAGTGAAACCGCTGAAGTCTTGTTCACACGCGGAACCACCACTTCTCTGAACTGGGTAGCCAGAAGCTTTGGAGAAAAGGTCATTGAACCAGGACACGAGATTCTGATCTCTTATATGGAACATCACTCCAATATTATCCCTTGGCAACAGTTAGCTAAGAAAAAGAACGCAAAGCTCATTTATATTGAGTTAACAGAAGACGGACAGTTGGATCTGGAAGATGTTAAAAATAAAATCACTGATAAAACAAAGATTGTTTCCTTAACACATGTGTCAAATGTACTCGGTGTCGTGAATCCGATCAAGCAGATTTCCGATTGGATTCATGAGCAAAACGGCTATCTGGTCGTTGATGGTGCTCAAGCCGTTCCGCATATGCCAGTAGACGTACAAGCGCTAGATGCAGACTTTTATGCCTTCAGCGGGCATAAGATGCTGG
Source organism: Marinilactibacillus piezotolerans (assembly GCF_900114235.1). Lineage (GTDB taxonomy): Bacteria > Bacillota > Bacilli > Lactobacillales > Carnobacteriaceae_A > Marinilactibacillus > Marinilactibacillus piezotolerans. Next base: position 3,539 of record NZ_FOSJ01000078.1, read on the forward strand.
GACCGACTGGCATTGGTGTGTTATATGGAAAACGGGCTCTACTTGAACAGATGGAGCCAATCGAATTCGGTGGTGAGATGATCGATTTCGTTGAAGAACAAGACAGTACCTGGAAAGAACTGCCCTGGAAATTTGAAGCGGGCACGCCTAATATCGCCGGCGGCATCGGATTAGCGGCAGCGATTCATTACCTGAATAACATCGGTATGGAAAACATTGTGCAGCACGAACGAGAAATCGTAGAGTACATTATGCCGAAACTAGAAGCCATTGAGGGGGTAACGCTTTTTGGACCAAAAGATGTTGCGCACAGAACAGGGGTCATTTCATTCAATATTGATGGGATTCATCCCCATGATGTCGCAACGGCGATGGATATGGAAGGGGTCGCTGTCAGAGCCGGACATCACTGTGCACAACCTTTGATGACCTATCTGAACCAGCCCGCAACAGCCAGAGCGAGTTTTTATTTGTACAACACGAAAGCCGATGCAGATAAATTTGTAGAAGCGATTATTGCCACGAAGGAGTTTTTCTTAAATGGCCTTAACTAAACTAGATCAATTATATCGAGCAGTCATATTAGACCATTCTCAGTCACCTAGAAGACGGGGCGTACTGGATGAAACGACCACCCAGATCGAACTGAGAAACCCGACTTGTGGAGATGTCATTCAAGTCCAGCTCAATGTTCAGGACGGTATCGTAAAAGATGTCCGTTTCGACGGCAGCGGCTGTACCATCTCCATGGCCAGTGCCAGTATGATGACCGAGGCGATTATTGGAAAGCCCGTTGAAGAAGCACTGAAGCTGTCAGAAGAGTTTTCGCAAGTCGTTCAAGGCAATGATGTCGAGCATGAACAAGAACTGGGAGACGCAATGATGTTGTCAGGTGTATCCAAATTCCCAGCCCGAATCAAATGTGCCACACTATCCTGGAAAGCCTTGGAAAAAGCCTTGGCAAGCCAAGGTACAGGTGTGGGCGGACAGCTAAAGCACGATGACATGACTGAATAAAACTGATGAATGAACACTTACAGAGAACAACCAATCACGAGAGGGGAACGCAAACATGGTGAATGTACCAGAAAAAAGCGAATACCAATACGGGTTCCACGATGATATCGAGTCGATTTACGATACCGGTAAAGGATTGACAGAAGACATCATCAGAGACATTTCCAAACGGAAAGAAGAACCGCAATGGATGTTGGATTACCGTCTGAAATCCTATGACCACTTTTTGAAACGCCCAATGCCAGAATGGGGCGCAGATCTTTCAGAAGTGGATTTCGATAACATTACGTATTACCGTAAATCCAGTGAAAGAGCAGAACGCAGCTGGGATGATGTACCAGATAAAATCAAAGAAACCTTTGACCGTCTAGGCGTTCCTGAAGCTGAACGACAATTCCTAGCCGGATCCGGCGCACAGTATGAATCAGAAGTGGTTTACCACAACATGAAAGAAGAATATGAAAAACTGGGCATTGTCTTTACCGATACGGATTCAGCCTTAAAGGAATATCCGGAAATCTTCAAAGAACACTTTGGAACCGTCGTACCGCCAACAGACAACAAGCTGGCAGCATTGAACTCAGCAGTCTGGTCAGGTGGAACGTTCATCTATGTACCAAAAGGCGTACGCTGTGATGTGCCGCTTCAGATGTATTTCCGTATCAATGATGAAGCAATGGGTCAATTCGAACGGACACTGATCGTAGTAGACGAAGGCGCAAGTGTGCATTATGTAGAAGGCTGTACTGCTCCAACCTTTTCAGAAAGTTCCCTACATGCCGCAGTTGTTGAAATCATCGTTAAAAAAGATGCGTACTGCCGTTACACAACCATCCAGAACTGGTCAGATAACGTGTATAACCTGGTAACCAAACGGGCCACAGCCGCAGAAGGCGCAACGGTTGAATGGATCGATGGAAACCTGGGTGCCAAAACAACCATGAAATATCCAAGTATCCACCTAAACGGACGCGGCGCTCGTGGAACGACTATGTCTATCGCCATGGCAGGAGAAGGACAAGTCCAGGATACAGGCGCGAAAATGATTCATAATGCACCGAATACATCCAGCTCGATCGTATCAAAATCCATCGCCAAAGACGGCGGAGAAGTGAACTACCGTGGACAAGTGACCTTCGGAAAAAATTCCGGCGGATCAATCTCGCACATCGAGTGTGACACGATCATCATGGATGACAAGTCGAAATCTGACACCATTCCGTTCAACGAGATCCACAACGCAAACGTCGCCCTGGAACACGAAGCAAAAGTCTCTAAAATATCAGAAGAACAACTCTACTACCTCATGAGCCGCGGACTAGATGAAGAAACCGCCACAGAAATGATCGTCATGGGATTCGTAGAACCCTTCACTAAAGAACTTCCAATGGAATACGCAGTCGAATTGAACCGATTGATTAGTTATGAAATGGAAGGGTCTGTTGGGTAAGTAGGTAATGTATGTTTGAAACGTTAACAACATCTGTTACGAGCTTTTAACTTATATATAGCATTAGAATAATAACAGCTATTCAATTAGTTAATTCTTTAATTGATAGCGAATTGTTTAAGTGACTACTGCCACACATTTGTACCATTGATGCCAACTTTCTTACCACTGTTTGCCAAAGAATGTACCACCTTTTGCCAGCTCGATGTACCACTAAAGAAATATCCCATAACCACTGTGATTTAAGTTAGTTATGGGACACCTTTACATAATCCATAGGATTATATTAGTTTTTCATAATAATATCTTAGAAGTTATTGGATAAACCCAGTCGTTCACGCATAGATGTTTCACCATCAATAGTGATGGTGTAGGAATTATGAACAATCCGATCAATAACTGCTTCTCCTGTGGGACCACCTCCCAGTTTAGAGTGCCATCCGGCTGTGTTGAACTGGGTACAGA
>NZ_FOSJ01000028.1:0-4077 GCF_900114235.1 Marinilactibacillus piezotolerans
GTTTCCTTCCATCACATTTAGAACAGCTTCTAAACGTTCATCTAGGGTATGCTTCGTTATTCTTTTAGACATCAAAAAAACTCCCTTTATAGTGTCAGAGAATTTTTATTATTTCTCTGTCTACTATAAAGGGAGCATATCAGTTTATGCTGTCTTTTGATCTTTTTTTATTTATTTCAAAAATCATACTTTAGACTGATTTTTGCTTTCAAGTAATGCTATTATCAGATATATTCGCTATACTATAATTACTATAGAATAGCTAGGAGCATGTAAAATGAATCGTCCAATATTTAAGATAATCATGGGTTTGCTTGGGATTTGGTTACTTTATGATCTTGTAACAGATCCGCTGATTCTCATTTTATTAATAGGGAGCATCCTATTAATGTTTTTTTCTGATAGAATTTTTAAATCTCATGAGAAGCAAGGTAATCTTTTTTGGCTGGGGCTTATATTATTCTTCCTTTCTATTCTGTTTACTAGCGCAGCATGGGTCATTTTGATTGTCTTATTGATTTTCAAAGTCGGAGAAGATCACCGAATGTTTAAGACTGTCAAAGATCCTCTTACAAAAAAGCAGACTAAATGGCGAGAAAAGGAATATGTAGCTGTACAGTTTAAAGAACACGAAGAAGAAACTGTGCAAATGTCTAGAAAAAAATGGTTTGGTGATGATTCGATTGGCTATGATATTTATGAATGGGATGATATAAACTTTACTAAAATAATTGGCGATACAGTTATTGACCTAGGTAATACCATTCTACCTAAACAGGAAAATATCGTCTTGATAAGAAAAGGGATCGGTGAAACTAAGATACTTATTCCTGACGAAGTTGGAGTTTCATTAGATATATCATTATTGCTTGGTAAAGTCAAAGTGGCTCATGATGAACTGGACTTGAAAAATGAAACACTAAAATGGCAATCTCCTTCTTATCATTTGAGTTCAAGAAAAATCAAAGTCGTGCTGAACGTATTAGTAGGCGAAGTAGAGGTGGTATTTTTATGAGAAAAAATGCCACTGAATTTTCTAAATATTTTTTCTTATTTTTCTTATTGATCTTTGTATTTACTTTATTCATCTGCTTTACCTTTACAGATGAAAATTGGTTTTATATGATTTTTGAGTATAGATTCTCGGGATTTCCACTAATTTTTTACTTAATTTTCTTTTCTGTTTTTTTAACAATTATTATGCTGACATATATGAAATCATTTGAAAGAAAGAAATTGAAAAAAGTAGAAGAAGGTCTTAAAATGATGTCAAAAGGACATTATTCTGCTTCTATATTTTTAGATATGTACTCATTAGATACCCCATTACAAGTGAATAAAGAAATAGACCGCCAATTCATAAATCTTCACGAGAAGTTAATGCGTATGGCAGAGGAAGCAATCAGCGCTAGTCAACGTTCTACTCAGATGAGTAATGAAACAAAAATTGAAATTCTTGAGCAGGAACGACATAGAATTGCTAGAGAGTTACATGACTCTGTAAGTCAGCAGTTATTTGCAGCCTCTATGATGCTGAGTGCCGTTAATCAGCAATCTGATCAATTGGATGAAAAGTTTAAAACACAGTTGGATTTAATTGAAAAAATCATTAATGATTCACAAACGGAAATGCGGGCACTTCTTCTGCACTTAAGACCTGTCAAATTGGACGGTAAAACATTAAAGCAAGGAATTGAACAATTATTAAAAGAACTTTGTACAAAAATCAGTACGGACATTCGTTTTGAAATTGAAAACGTTAGTTTACCCGATGGAATAGAAGATCATTTGTTTAGAATCGTTCAGGAATTACTTTCCAATGTGTTGAGACATGCAAAAGCAGAAGAACTGGAAGTATATCTTAAAAAAGTTCATGAAACAGTTCAACTCAGAATGATAGATGATGGTGTAGGTTTTGATATGAATTCTAAAAAATCTGGAAGCTATGGTCTTGAAAATATACGTGAAAGAATCAATGGAATTGGCGGGAATGTAAAAATTATCTCGTTTCCCAATAAAGGTACGAGTATTGAAATTAGCATACCAATTATAGCAGGAGGAAAAAAATGATTCGACTATTGCTAGTAGATGATCATCAAATGGTTCGATTAGGATTATCTTCTTATTTTTCTATACAAGAAGATATTACTGTCATTGGAGAAGCAGAAGATGGTCAGCAAGGATTTGAAATTGCACTAAAAGAAAAACCGGATATTATATTAATGGATCTGGTGATGGAAGTAATGGATGGTATTGAGTCAACCCAAAAAATTTTAAAAGAATGGCCAGAAGCAAAAATTATCATTTTAACTAGTTTTATCGATGATGAAAAAGTCTTCCCGGCTATGGAAGCAGGAGCTTCAGGATACCTTTTAAAAACATCTTCAGCGGGCGAAATTGCTGAAGCCATTCGTTCTACATATAATGGAGATCCATACTTTGAAACTGAAGTTACAGAAAAAATTTTGGATCGGGAAACTACGAAACAAAAAGTTGTTTTGCATGATGACTTAACTAATCGAGAAAAAGAAGTATTACAATTGATTTCACAAGGGTATTCCAATCAGGAAATTGCTGATTCACTTTTTATCACTTTAAAAACAGTAAAAACTCACGTATCTAATATTTTATCTAAACTACAAGTAGAAGATCGAACACAAGCGGCTATTTACGCATTTAGACATGATTTAGTAGAGTGAAAAAATAAATATTACCAGATTAATAATGAAAAAGAGATAGAAGAAGAGGTTATGCCTGATCACAAAGAAGGCTTTTTATTAAGATAAGTACAACACATTCTGAAGCAATAAGAGAATGTATAGAAAAAAATCAGTAATAATGATATTTTAGAATTAGACGAGAAAGAAACAGTAAAACTTCCAGCAGAGGATAATCAACATTTTAAAAAGATCTGAAAATAAAAGGATACAAAAAGAATTTAAAATTCATTCGATTCTATCATTCATTCTAAATTTTTTCACATAAAGAAAACCTCATCCTCTAGTTTTCAGCACTTATAGCTTCAAGATGATACCCTAAAACTTGTACCTTTTCTTCTGGGTACGAGTTTTTAAATTAAAAAAACTTGCCTCAAGTAAATAACATATACCTATCAACTTTTTAATTACAAAAGTTTTCCTAGTTAATACATAAAAGAATGGTGTTACTTTATAAGGAAAGTTTCTATTAAATATAAAATGGGAATCTTTATGTTGTTCAGCCACTTAAAATCCTGTTAGAAATATTACATGATAAGAGAGAAGATGAATTAATGGTTGATTAGTTAGAGTAGAGAGTTCTACTTTTTTAATAAACGCTAAAGTTCATAATTCAGGTGAGTAAACGATTAAAAATGAAATGAAAGGCCTTTTAGATAATCATTCAAATATAACGTCAAGAAATTCACTCTGTTGGAACTAAACACTGGTAAGAAAATGAAATATCACTAAATTTAACATTGGATCCAAAGCAAGACAAGAAAAGTATATCCCGATAATTGGCGGTAATTGAAAGATATTCTTATGATCCTTATGGAAAAGTAAGTAATACATCAGATACCATTAGTACCGGATTCCTTTTTAATGCTAAAGATGGAGTAATGACGGATGATACAGGTCTATACTATATGCGCTCTAGATATTATTCACCTAATCTTATGCGATTTATAAATGCGGATGTATTCGTAGGAGATATACGACATAGTCCAACTTTAAACAGGTATGCTTATGCTAATGCAAATCCTACTATGTACGTTGATCCAGATGGAGAATACGTTACAGTACTTGCTGGAGGAGCAATTGGTGGATTGATAGGCGGCAGTGCAAATCTAATTGATCAAGTAATGACTGATGGATGGGATAATGTCAGCTGGGGAGAAGTTGCTGTTAATACAGCGACTGGAGCAGCTTCAGGAGCAATTGCTGGTACTGGAATAGGATTAGTAGGGGCTATCTCAGCAAACAGTGCATTGAATATGGCGAATTATACTGGTACACAATATTTCAATAATGAATCTGTTGAATGGGACGAGCTAGTATTTAATGGATTTTCAGGTGCATTTGGTGGATTGATAGGCGG
>NZ_FOSJ01000028.1:4887-30950 GCF_900114235.1 Marinilactibacillus piezotolerans
ATTAGGTTCCAATCTATATCAATACGTGAAAAATCTTTTTATGGAAAAAGATTATTTAGAGACATCAAATAGTAAGTGAGGAAAGTAAATGATAATAATTTTAGAAATTTTCTAATTTAGTAAGCCCATTTCCGATTTGGATTCAATTTTTAGTTTATTACATTTTATTTTACATTTTTTCTTTTCTTTTACTTTCCGCATTACGAGCCGTTGAGATTTACGTTGTTTATAAATAAAAATATGATTACTTTAACGGTGGTATGTATGATCCACTTACGATGAGGAAAGTTATCCTTAGATCGTTATTTATAGCAGCTTGTTTCTTATTTTTGGTTTTTCTAGGGTACATCCGAAAATAACTTAAACAGCTGATTGCTTAAAATGGTTATGTTGTATCAGGAAAAAATTTGAATTTTTAAAATGTCTAAAAAAGTTATGTAGTTGGATTTCTATTCTATTATAGGTACATAGTTTTACTGATTGTTAGAGTAGCAATAATGCTGAAAATGAAATGGGTTTGTAGATATAATCTAAAATTGAATACCTAAGAAATGGGATAGGTTGATACAAAGTTAGTTAACAATAGAATACCGTCAAATCAAAGATTTATAACCTTTGATTTGACGGTATTTTAATTTGACTTATTTCGTTAAGATTACTGGTAAGATTATTGGCTTACGTTCTGTTTCAGCAAATAGGAATTGCTTGATATCATCAATCAAGTCATTGCGCATTTTATATTCATTCAGTTGTTTATATTCAAATGAACGCTGGATACTTTCGAAAGCAACTTTTTGAGCTCCCTGAATCAATTGTTCTGACTCACGCATATAAATGAATCCTCTAGAAATGATATCAGGACCAGCTAGTATTGAACGCTTATCTGTATCGATTGTAGCAACTACGACAACCAGACCATTATCTGAAAGTAACTTACGATCTTTAAGGACTACGTTTCCAATATCTCCAATTCCACTACCATCAATATAAACATCTTGAGCAGAGAATTCTCCCGCACGTCTAGCAGAATCTTCTGTAAAAGCTACAATCTCACCATTATCTAAAATAAAACAGTTTTCTTCAGGGACACCGGTTTTTATAGCGAGATTTGCATGAATCCTCTGCATACGGTGTTCTCCATGAATTGGAACAAAAAATTTAGGTTTCATCAAGCGGAGCATCAATTTTTGTTCTTCTTGTCCACCATGACCAGAAGTATGAATATTATTGACTTTTCCGTGAATTACATTTGCGCCTGCTTCTAATAACTGATTAATTACTCTGTTAACACTGACGGTGTTTCCAGGAATCGGCGAACTTGAGAAGACCACTGAATCACCAGGTTGAATTGAGATTTGACGATGAGTACCGTTTGCGACCCGACTTAAGGCTGCCATGGGCTCTCCTTGAGAACCAGTACACAATATTAGAACTTCATTATCTTTATATCTTTTCAGTTCATTAGGATGGATAAAGGTTCCTTCTTCAGCCACAATATAGCCAAGTTCTTGACCAGTTTCAAGGGAAGTAACCATGCTGCGACCAAAAACAGCAATCTTACGTCCTGTTGCATTCGCTGCTTTAACCACTTGTTGTACTCTGGAAATATTAGAAGCGAATGTTGCGAAAATAATTCTACCATCAATTTTCTTCAATAAGTTTTGGATTGAATCCCCAACCACTTGTTCTGATTTTGTGAAGTTAGGGACTTCAGCGTTGGTACTGTCAGATAGTAGAGCTAGTACACCTTCTTCACCAATTTTAGCCATCTTATGCAGGTTTGCAGGTTCACCTACAGGAGTAAAGTCAAACTTGAAGTCTCCGGTCTGAACGATATTTCCATTAGGAGTTTTAACAACAATTCCGTATGACTCTGGAACACTGTGAGTGGTACGGAAAAATGAAACGGATGTCTTTCTAAATTTCACAACTGTATCTTCGTTGATTTCGTTTAATTCAGCCGAACGTAGTAATTGATGTTCATTCAGTTTGTTGCGGATAAGAGCTAAGGCAAGCTTACCGGCATAAACAGGAATATTTAATTGTTTTAGTAAATAAGGAATTCCACCAACGTGATCTTCGTGACCATGCGTAATGAAAAGCCCTTGGATCTTATCTTTGTTTTCAAGAATGTAAGAATAATCAGGTATAACATAGTCGATTCCTAATAAATCATCTTCAGGAAATTTTATTCCTGCATCAATTAAAATGATTTCGTCTTGAAATTGTACTCCATACGTATTTTTTCCGATCTCATTCAGCCCACCTAATGCAAAGATGGCTGCTTCGTTATTTTTAATATTCGGTTTCATTATAAATCTCCTTTTAAAATTGTTTTCATTCAGATTTTATGATGTTGGAGTTTGCATAAAAAAAGAGCAAACCTCTATATAAAAAACATATTCAGGTTGTATTTTATATATTATGAAAAAAGCCACTATAGATGTAAAGTCAATCATGACATGGCTCAAACTTGATTTTCATTTTTTATATCCGTCCGATAAGTTGGCATAACTTTACCAACAGCTATATTGATTCTACCATACTAACTCAAATAAGTATAGAAGAAGCAAATCACACAAAAAGAACATTCATGAATAGATCTTGAATACAACGAGTATCAATATACTGTAATTCTATAATATTAAGTTAAGATAAATTGTGTGGAATGGATTACACACGGTATACTGAATTCGTGTATAATGATTATGTATAAATTAAATGAGGAGATCCGTATGAATAAAAAAATGATTTACTTTGATATTGATGGAACATTGTTAACAGATGAAAAAAATATTTTAAGCAGCACTAGAGAAGCTATTGAACGTTTGCAGAAAAATGGTCATGAAGTAGCGATTGCAACAGGTAGAAACGCTTTTATGGCAAAAGAACTGATTGACGAGCTGAATTTGCCCAATTATATAGTCTGTAATGGAGCAGCTGGATTTTTTCACCATGAGATGGTTTATTCAAATCCATTGGACAAAGTATCGATTGATCGGTTAATTCAAGTAGCTGATGCAAATGGACACCAGTTGATTTATGAAACTGCTAAAGATTTAAAAAGGAGAAGTCACAAGATTGATCATGCGGTTGAATCGGGAATGAAACATGTTGGCTTTGACGTACCGGATCATGAGACTGATTTTTATAAATATAATGATTTAACACAATTACTGATATTTTATACTGAAGAAGAAAGACATTTGTATGAAGATGGTCAATTTCCTGAGTTCAGGTTTGTTAGATGGTATGAGAAAGGTATGGATGTTCTGCCAGCCAATGGTTCAAAGTTCGAAACGATCTTTAAGTTATCAACGGATAAAGGATTTAAAAAAGAAGATATCATCGCTTTTGGAGATGGCATGAATGATTACGAAATGATCGGAAATGTAGGGGTTGGAGTTGCGATGGGGAATGCCGAAACAATCGTTAAAGAAGTTGCGGATATGGTAACAGACTCAAACAATAACGATGGTATATATAAAGCATTGAAGAAACTTGACTTGATTTGATCATGAACCAAAAACAGTTAGCTATTAAAGGCGTACCAAAATTCAAGGCTCTAATATTCTAATGATTTATAGTTGTTCCATGAATAAGCTTTTGATATGTAAAAGGTTGAAAAAACTATATAAAGGTCTTGATCATTTAGTTGGCGGGGAAATTGAAAAAAGGAACGGATGCTGCATACACAGAATTAAGGGAAGCAACATCTCTTACTCAAAAGGACATTAATTTTTATCGTTTAATGGATCTAACGTATTACGTTTATGATTATTACCTTGAAGTATATGTTGTAGATTAAAAAGGTATGCAGCTGTTGAAGGTGAGGAAAGTAGTCTGAATTAAATGAGAATTTATTTGGACTGTCTATACTGGAGAAGGAAATACTGGGCATATAATTGAACAAGTAGTTTTTATTAAAGAAAAGTTGATGTCTAAAGAAAATGATCTGAACTGAATCGAAGAACTCCGAATTGAACAGTTTATATAAAAGTGAGCCCTATTATATCACGTATAGTGAGATTATCTAATATGAATATAAGGTTGAAACAATCCAAAGTATTAGTTATAATTTATAAAATCACTTTCTGATAGCAAACTTATTTAGTACATATTATCTAGTTCACTGTAATTAAGAAATGGAGATGATTATGGATATAAACAAGGACAGGGTTATTTTGCCGTATCAACATATTTCTCAAAAAGCATTACTTAGTTTTTTACTTGGTTTTACATTTTTATTTATGATCGTTGCTTTTTACTTTAATTCCTTTGAGGAAATTGTAAACGGTCAATTCAAAATTTTAACTTCGCCATCTAATTTAACAACTGATTATTTTGCACTGACCAATGTAGGCGCTACATTCTTCAACTCTGGTATATTGATGCTGCATTCACTTGTGTTAATTAAAATGACAAAAGCTAGAATAAACGGTCCTTTGATTGCGGCTTTTTTTACTGTAGCAGCCTTTTCATTCTTTGGGAAAAACCTATATAATTCTATGCCGATCGTTTTAGGTGCTTTTTCTTATGCATGGGTAACTAAAGTATCAGCTAAAAAATCCCTTTTAGCGGCCTTGTTTGGTACTGCTTTAGGACCTTTAGTTAATGAGATCACATTCAATATTGGAATGCCTGTCATTATGGGAGTTTTATTAGGTAATATTGCCGGTTTTATAGCTGGTTTTATTCTTCCTCCTCTAGCTCATCATTTTGTGGGGTTTACCAAAGGGTTCAGTCTGTATAATATCGGATTTTCAAGTGGGGTAGTCGGTACAATCTTCACATCAATCTTAAGGGCGACTGGAGTAGAGATTGAGCCAGTTTCTCTTCTTTCTAGAGGGTATAATGTACCATTAGCTATCTTCTTCATTCTTCTATTTGTTTCGTTATTAGTTTATGGACTATATCAGAACAACTGGTCTTTTAAAGGATATGGTTCAATCACTAAACATTCTGGTCAGCTCTCGACTGATTTTCTGGAAAAGACAGGTTTTAGTTTAACATTAATCAATATGGCTCTGTTAGGATTAGTAGCAACTACTTTCGTTCTAGTACTGGGCGGAGAACTCAATGGCCCTACAGTTGGAGGCATATTAACAGTGGTTGGGTTTGGGGCATTTGGAAAACATTTAAAAAATGTATTGCCTATATTATTGGGTGTAATATTGATTGGGTATATCAATTCATATGATATGAGTGCAACTTCTGTGATTATTGCTGGATTATTTGGGACAACCGTAGCACCTATTGCCGGAAGATACGGTTATTTCATGGGGATGGTAGCAGGCGGGTTGCATCTGACAGTTGTCAGTAACACTAGTTATCTTCACGGAGGTATCAACTTATATAATAATGGGTTTGCAGGCGGGTTTGTAGCTGCTCTGATGATCCCGCTTCTTGAAGCAGTTCACTACCACAGAGCACAAAGACGTGAGTTAAGAGAACCAGTGGATCCGGCTGAAGAAATAGAATTAGAAAAAGAAAAAAGCTGAGAGTAGCGTTTTAACCTATAAAAAGACTCGTTTCTTCTATACAGGTTAAAACGAAATTATCTCAGCTTTTTATTTACTATGCTCCCAGAATATCTATACCATCAGGCAGAGCAAGAGGGTTTTCAGGATCTATACGATCATAGAACATGATCCCGTTTAAATGATCAATCTCGTGTTGAACGACTATAGCAGGATAGCCTCTTAATCGCTCTTTATGCTTTATACCATCTATATCATAATACTCTACCGTAATTCTCTTATGACGTGGTACTATTCCAGGAACCTCGCGGTCAACAGATAAACAGCCTTCACCATCAGGTAAACAAGTCTGTTGAACGGAATGGCTGATGATTTTGGGATTGATCAGCACGCCACTAAATTCAGGCTCATCCGATTCTTCATCACTGGAAGGTACATGTACAGCTAATAAGCGGCTGGAAACATTCACTTGAGGAGCAGCAATGCCGACACCTCCGCGTAATTCGAATTTCTCTGCAATTTCTGGATCTTGACTATTTTTCAAAAACTGTAACATATCTTCCGCTAACTGTACTAGTTCTTGAGTTAATGGTAATTTTACGTCTTTTGCTATTTTTCTTAAAGTAGGATGTCCTTCACGGATAATATCATCCATAGTAATCAAAGCAAACACTCCTTATTAGTTAATCTGATGAGAGTATGACCTATCCTAACTATTTTAGCAGTTTTCAAGCGATAATGCACGTAGCAATTACTTGATTTAAATAATTAGATAAGCGCGTAAGGAATAAAATAAAATTATTTCAATCGTTTAGTGAATCCAATCACATAATCAGTCTTTGTGAAAATCAGAAAAACACATTAATAAAAAACAATGATATTATATAACAGTTTTAAAGTCTGTATCACTATTTATTTTAATATGAAGAGTTTTTTATTGGGAAAGTAATGAAACACTTGGATAGTTCGCACAATCACAAAGTGTTCGATTTCATTGATGCATCAATGTTTATAAGCATTATGTTATATGATATTGCTTGCAAAGTCAGTGGATGCATGGTAAATTTAAGAAGGAATCGAGAAAATTGATACAGTAATTCAATGCTGTTTCAAATAAAATAAAACTTTTAATTATAAGAGAGGAATGGGTAGTCTATGGCAAAGCAACCAGTTGATTACGAAGCACTACTAGGTTCAATTGAAGCTTCGTTTCCTATGGTTCAGATTCTTGATAAAGACGGTAAAGTCGTAAATGAAGACATTATGCCTGATTTATCAGATGAAGAGTTAGTAGAATTAATGGAAAGAATGGTGTGGTCACGTGTGTTACATGATCGCTCTATGGCATTAGCTCGTCAAGGACGGTTAGGATTCTATGCACCTACAATGGGACAAGAAGCTTCTCAATTAGCAAGTCACTTCGCGTTCAAAAAAACAGATTGGTTATACCCTGGTTATCGTGATGTACCTCAGTTAATCCAACATGGTTTGCCTGTATCACAAGCTTTCTTGTGGTCACGTGGACATGTAGAAGGAAACAATTATCCGGAAGATTTGAATGCAATTCCACCTCAAATCATTATTGGTGCGCAATACATTCAAGCAATGGGTAACGCAGTAGGGCAAAAATTAGCTGGAAAAGAAGATCAAGTAACATTTACCTATACTGGTGATGGTGGATCTTCACAAGGTGATGTTTATGAAGGTATGAACTTTGCTGGACGTTACAAAGCGCCTATTGTTTTCTATATTCAAAATAATGGTTATGCAATTTCAACACCTCGTGAAAAACAATCAGCAGCTAAAGCATTAGCACAAAAAGCTGCAGCAGCCGGTATTCCTGGTATCCAAGTTGATGGTATGGATCCATTGGCGGTTTACGCTGTATCTAAACAAGCTCGTGAGTGGGCAGCAGCTGGAAATGGTCCGGTACTAATTGAAACAATCACTTCTCGTTTCGGTCCTCACTCAACTTCTGGAGATGACCCAACTCGTTATCGTGAACAAGAATCTTTCGATTACTGGGAACAACGTGATCCATTAATTCGTTTCCGTAACTTCTTAACTGAAAAAGGACTTTGGTCTACAGAACGTGAAGAAGAATTGATTACACAAACTAAAGAAGAAATCAAACAAGCTGCTAAAGAAGCAGACCAAGCACCAAAAATGAAAATCTCTAAATTCTTAGAAAGTATGTATGACGCACCAGGTCAAAACATTAAAGAACAAATTGAGAAATACCAAGCAAAGGAGAGTAAATAAGCATGGCGAATCTAACAATGATTCAAGCAATCACTGAAGCTTTAGATCAAGAATTAGCTCGTGATGAAAAAGTCTTGATATTCGGAGAAGATGTTGGTAAAAACGGAGGAGTTTTCCGTGCGACTCAAGGTCTTTATGATACACATGGTGAAGATAGAGTTAATGATACTCCGCTTGCTGAATCAGGTATCGGTGGTATGGCATTCGGTTTAGCTGTACAAGGATTCCGTCCAGTTGCCGAAATCCAATTCTTTGGATTTGTATTTGAAGTAATGGATTCAATCGTGGGACAAATCTCACGTACTCGCTATCGTATGGGTGGAAAAATGAACATGCCAGTAGTTGTTCGTTCTCCATTCGGTGGTGGAGTCCACACTCCTGAGATGCATGCGGACAGCTTAGAAGGTTTGATGGCTCAAGCTCCTGGATTGAAAGTAGTTATTCCTTCAAACCCATATGATGCAAAAGGATTATTGACTTCAGCTATTCGTGATAACGATCCTGTTGTTTTCTTAGAGCACATGAAACTTTACCGTTCATTCCGTGATGAAGTTCCTGAAGAACAATACACTGTTCCAATTGGTAAAGCAGCAGTAGCTAAAGAAGGTACTGATGTAACAGTTGTCGCTTACGGATATATGGTTCGTGAAGCATTAAAAGCAGCTGAAAACTTAGAAAAAGACGGCGTTTCTGTAGAAGTTGTTGATTTACGTACAGTTTCACCAATCGATTATGAAACAGTTGTAGCATCTGTTGAAAAAACAGGTCGTATGGTTATGGTACAAGAAGCTCAACGTCAAGCCGGCGTGGGGAACACTGTGATTTCTGAAGTTTCACAACGTTCAGTTCTTTCTCTTGAAGCACCAATCGGATTTGTTTCTGCACCTGATACTGTTTATCCATTTGGTCAAGCTGAAAACACTTGGTTACCAAGTGCAGATGATATCACTGAAGCTATTAACAAAGCGATTAATTTTTAAATTTAATAAAATCTTTCATTTAACTAGAATAAGTTAATAATCAATCAACAAAGGAGAAAAACTGGTTCAGAATTCAATTTGTCTGTATTGGTTTTTCTTCCTATTGTTATATACGCAGTAAATCTTAAACTTTAAATGACTAAAAATCATTAATTAAGAAGGGAAGAGCGCAAACATGGCTTTTACATTTAAACTCCCTGATGTAGGGGAAGGAATGGCAGAAGGTGAAATCGTCAGCTGGTTAGTTTCTGAAGGAGACACAGTAGAAGAAGGCGATTCAATAGCTGAAATCCAAAATGATAAATCAGTAGAAGAATTAGCAGCACCTGTTGACGGAACAATCAAAAAATTCTTAGTTGAGCCAGGAACAGTAGCAGCTGTAGGCGATCCAATTGTAGAAATCGATGCTGAGGGACATGAATCCGAAGAAAGTGATGCAGAAGTT
The DNA here is from genome assembly GCF_900114235.1 of Marinilactibacillus piezotolerans. GTDB lineage: Bacteria > Bacillota > Bacilli > Lactobacillales > Carnobacteriaceae_A > Marinilactibacillus > Marinilactibacillus piezotolerans. Next base: position 14,055 of record NZ_FOSJ01000028.1, read on the forward strand.
CCAGCTTCTACAGAACAAAAATCTGAAGCAAAAGGTTCTTCAACTGGAACATTCACATTCAAGTTACCCGATGTAGGGGAAGGAATGGCAGAAGGTGAAATCGTCAGCTGGTTAGTTTCTGAAGGAGACACAGTAGAAGAAGGCGATTCAATTGCTGAAATCCAAAATGATAAATCAGTAGAAGAATTAGCAGCACCTGTTGACGGAACAATTCAAAAATTCTTAGTTGAACCAGGAACAGTAGCAGCTGTAGGAGATCCAATTGTAGAAATCGCTGCAGAAGGACACGTATCTGAAGATACTCAAGAAACTTCATCAGATGCAGCAGCAGGAACTAAGAAAAATGATCCAGCTGGTTCTGAAGGCGCAACTTCAGGAGAAGTCGTCAAAACTTCAAACCCTGATAAACGTGTACTTGCTATGCCTTCTGTTCGTCAATATGCTCGTGAAAAAGACGTTGATATTAGTGCTGTAGAAGCTACAGGTAAAGGCGGACGTACTACTCGTGAAGATATCGATAACTTTGTATCTGGCGGTGGGGCTACTGTATCTGAAAAAACTTCATCAACTAAAGAAGCAGCAACACAATCAAGTGCTAAAACAACTGCATCATCAGGAACAGCTAAAACTGTTTCAGCTGACGCTAAACCGTTTAAATCTGGTCGTTCAGATCAGGAAACTCGTGAGAAAATGACTACAACTCGTAAAGCAATCGCTAAAGCAATGGTTAATAGTACATTAACAATTCCTTCAGTAGCATTGTTTGATGAAGTTGACTTTACAAAAGTTATTGAACACCGTACTAAATTCAAAGCAATTGCTGCTGAAAGAGGAACTAAATTAACTTTCTTACCTTACGTTGTTAAAGCTCTGATTTCAGTTATGAAAAAATACCCAGCACTTAATGCATCAATTGATGATACTACTGATGAAGTTGTTTACAAAAACTACTTTAACATTGGTATTGCTGCAGATACTGAACAAGGACTATATGTTCCAGTTGTTCAAGATGCAAATACTAAGTCAGTATTTGATATTGCTGACGAAATCAATGATTTAGCAGCTAAAGCTCATGATGGAAAACTTAAAGGAAGCGATATGGCTGACGGATCAATCTCAATTTCTAATATCGGTTCAGTGAATGGTCAATTCTTTACACCAATCATTAACCATCCAGAAGTGGCTATTTTAGGAGTTGGACGTTCATTCAAGAAACCAATCGTTAACGCTGAAGGTGAAATCGTTGCAGCTCCAATGCTTCCATTGTCACTTGTATTTGACCACCGTATTATTGATGGTGCTACAGGACAAGCAGCAATGAACGAATTGAAAAAATTATTGGCAGACCCAGATTTATTATTAATGGAAGGCTAAGGTGAAGTTTAAATGGTTGTAGGAGATTTCGCAATTGAATTAGACACAGTTGTAATCGGCTCTGGACCTGGTGGCTACGTTGCTGCTATCCGTGCCGCTCAAATGGGACAAAAAGTTGCCATTGTTGAGAGAGAATTAATTGGTGGAACATGTTTGAACGTTGGATGTATTCCTTCTAAAGCATTGATTTCTGCTGGACACAAATATCAAGAATCATTAGATTCAAAAGCATTTGGTATCACAACTGAAAATGTAACGCTTGACTTTGCAAAAACTCAAGAATGGAAACAAACACAAGTTGTAGACCGCTTAACTGGCGGAATTGAAATGTTGCTTAAAAAGAATAAAGTTGAAATTCTTAGAGGAGAAGCTTTCTTTAATGATGAGCATACTTTACGTGTTATGGGAGAAGATAGTGCTCAGACTTATTCTTTCAACAATGCTATCATTGCAACTGGTAGTCGTCCTGTTGAAATTCCTGGATTCAAATTCAGCGAACGTGTACTAGACTCAACTGGTGCGTTAGCATTAACGGAAGTACCTAAGAAAATGGTCATCGTTGGTGGAGGATATATTGGATCTGAATTAGCTGGAGTTTATGCTAACTTAGGTGCTGAAATTACAATTCTTGAAGGACTTCCAGCAATTCTTAACGGATTTGACAAAGATATGGTTAAATTAGTTGAGAAGAACTTTAAGAAACATGGCGTTAATATTGTAACGAAGGCTATGGCTAAAGAAGCTATAACTACCGATAATGGCGTAACAGTTAAATATGAAGTTAACGGAAAAGAAGAATCTATTGATGTTGATTATGTATTGGTCACTGTAGGTCGTCGTCCAAATACTGATGAACTTGGTTTAGAACAAGTTGGGGTTAATGTTTCTGATCGTGGTTTGATTGAAGTTGACAATCAAGGACGTACAAACATCAAGAGTGTTTTTGCTATTGGTGATGTTGTTCCTGGAGCAGCGCTAGCACATAAAGCTAGTTATGAAGCTAAAATTGCTGCTGAAGCAATATCTGGGAAAAAAGTTGCAGTGGATTACCGTGCGCTGCCAGCTGTTGCCTTCACTGATCCAGAAATCGCTTCTGTTGGATTAACGGAATCAGAAGCTAAAGATAAAGGAATGCAGGTTAAAGCGTCTAAATTCCCTCTTGCTGGAAATGGTCGTGCATTATCACTTGATGCAGCAGAAGGCTTTGTCCGTCTAATTACTACTAAAGAAGACAATGTAATCGTCGGAGCTCAAGTAGCTGGAATCAACGCATCAGATGTAATTGCTGAACTTGGATTAGCGGTTGAAAGCGGCATGAATGCTGAAGATATCGCTTTGACAATCCATGGTCACCCTTCACTAGGTGAGACAGTAATGGATGCTGCTGAGGCTGCTTTAGGCATGCCTATTCATATGTAATTAAGTTTTTAAGAGTAAATCGAGTGTTGGATATAATCCTCACTCGATTTTTCTTTATACATATTGAAGTAATGACATATACTTTGAAACCTATTTCGATATCTTATACAATTAAAGTAATCAAAACAAAAGGGGATAAAATAGTATGTCTACAGTACAGAAACGTGATAAGCTGATTAAGCAGTGGATTAAAGAAGCTGCTGAATCTATTGAACTAGCAAAAGAAGAAAGTCTGAAAGTAGAAGAAAAGTCTGCTCGTAATGATCTAGTAACAAATATGGATAAAGAAATTGAAGAAGAATTGACAAATAAAATTAGAGCCGAATTTCCAGAAGATCGTATTTGTGGAGAAGAGGGGTTTGGAGATGATCTGAAAGATTTAAAGGGTACAGTTTGGTTTGTTGATCCAATTGACGGTACGCTTAATTATGTTTTGCAACAAGAAAACTTTGCTGTTATGGTAGGAGTGTATGAAGATGGCGTTGGGGTTCAAGGCTATATTTACGATGTCTGCAAAGACAAATTGTATCATGCAATCAAAGGTATGGGTGTCTATTGCAACGGTCAACCAGTGAAATCACCTGAAAACAAATCTCTTTCCGCAGGTTTAGTGGCTACTAACAGTCAACTCATGACCCAGGATCAGTTTGCTGAATATAGAAAAATTGCTGGTAAGTCAATGGGAGTACGTATGCTAGGTTCTGCAGGTTTAGAAATTATTGAGTTACTTAAAGGGAACGTGATTGCTTACATGGCTTCCAAATTAAGTCCATGGGATATTGCACCTGGCAAGGTAATGATAGAGGAAGTAGGATTTAAAGTATCACAATTTGATGGATCAGAAGTTGATTTGTTAAATAGAAATAAAACTATTTTCTCAACAGTAAAAGCCTTCGACGAAATTGTGACAGCTAATTCAAAATAGTTTGAAAAAAGATTGTGTTTTTCTGAAAATTACTGTTATAATAAGAAGTGGAACAAACAGGTCCAATGACTTAAGCATTTATTCTTGCGTCGAAGTCACACCAAGAATAGGTGTTTTTTTGTGTGAAAAATCTATCTTAATGAATGAACTATAAAAAGATTCTTTGCAAATCCAATAGTTGGATGATTCAAAACTGTAGCATAAATAGAGAAGTTATCACCGTAGTAATTAAGGAGTGAACGATTAAATGAAAATTAGAAATGACATTCGTAATATTGCAATTATTGCTCACGTTGACCATGGTAAAACAACACTGGTTGATGAACTTTTGAAGCAGTCTGATACCTTAGATGCTCATAATAAACTGGATGAGCGTGCGATGGATTCAAATGATCTTGAAAAAGAACGTGGCATTACAATTCTTGCTAAAAACACAGCTGTAAAATACAAAGATACCCATATTAATATTTTGGATACCCCTGGACATGCTGACTTTGGTGGAGAAGTTGAGCGTATTATGAAAATGGTTGATGGCGTAATCTTAGTTGTCGATGCATATGAAGGTACAATGCCTCAAACACGTTTTGTACTAAAAAAGGCATTAGAACAAAAATTGCGTCCAATCGTTGTAGTGAATAAAATTGATAAGCCCACTGCACGTCCTAAAGAAGTTCTGGACGAAGTGTTAGACTTATTGATTGAACTAGATGCAGATGAAGAACAATTAGAATTCCCTGTACTTTATGCATCAGCATTGAATGGAACAAGTAGCTACTCCGATGATCCTGAAGAGCAGCACGATACAATGGACCCGGTATTTGAAACAATCATCAAAGAAATTCCTGCTCCAGTAGATAATAGCGATGAACCATTACAATTCCAAGTTTCTTTATTAGACTATAATGATTATGTAGGACGTATAGGGATCGGTCGCGTATTCCGTGGGACAATCAAAGTGGGAGACAATGTTACTTTAAGTAAACTCGATGGTTCAACTAAAAACTTCCGAGTAACTAAATTATTTGGATTCTTCGGATTGAAACGTGATGAGATTCAATCAGCTCAAGCTGGTGATTTGATTGCTGTATCTGGGTTTGAAGATATCTTCGTTGGGGAAACAGTAACCCCTGTGGATCACGTAGATCCACTACCTATATTACGTATTGATGAACCAACATTACAAATGACTTTCTTGGTCAATAACTCTCCATTTGCTGGTCGTGAAGGTAAATGGGTTACTTCAAGTAAATTGAATGAAAGATTGAATATGGAATTACAGACTGATGTATCTTTACGTGTAGATCCAACTGATTCTCCAGATGCATGGATCGTCTCAGGTCGTGGTGAGTTACATTTATCAATCTTGATTGAAAACTTACGTCGTGAAGGTTATGAATTACAAGTATCTCGACCAGAAGTTATTATAAGAGAAATTAATGGTAAAAAACATGAACCTTTTGAACGTGTTCAAATTGATACTCCTGAAGAATATATGGGATCTGTTATTGAAAACTTAGGTCAACGTAAAGCAGAAATGCAAGATATGATTCATACTGGAAATGGACAAGTTCGATTAATCTTCTTGGCACCAGCCCGTGGATTGATTGGATTTACAAATGAATTTTTATCAATGACCCGTGGTTATGGTATTTTGAACCACACCTTTGATCAATATCTGCCTATGATTGCTGGTGGAGCAGGAGAACGTCGTAATGGTGCTCTTGTTTCTATGGAAAATGGTACAGCTACAACTTATGGTATCATGAACTTAGAAGATCGTGGTGTTATCTTTGTAGAACCTGGTACAGAAGTTTATGCTGGTATGATCGTTGGACAACATAATCGTGATAACGATTTGTCTGTAAACTTAACTAAAGAAAAACAAAAAACGAATGTTCGTTCAGCAAATAAGGATCAAACAAACGTTATCAAACGGCCGCGTATCCTTACTCTTGAAGAATCTCTAGAATTCTTAGCTGAAGATGAGTATTGTGAAGTAACCCCAGAATCAATTCGCTTACGTAAAAAAATTCTAGATAAAAACTTACGTGAAAAAGCTGGTAAAAAATCTAAATAAATTTATATTATAAAAATAGCAGATCAAAGGGTGGCCACCCTTTAAATCTGTTATTTTTTTATAGATATTTTTAAAGTAATCCGATCATAGGTAAGTATACTGATGAGATGGGTTGTCTAACAACGCTTTTATGATATAATACAATTACTAAAGTAAATAGAGGGGGCTAATTGGTGAATGACTTACAAAATATACTAGCAAAAGATGTCTTACTTGAAGATGCTAATAAAATATCGCGATTGATCGAAAGCCAAAAGCACCTCTGTGTTACATGTCCTGCTTTTGAAGAAGTTATTGATACACAAATGTTTGGTTTTTCAAAAAAAATAGAATTTGCGGTTACAATGAAAATGATTAAAGAAGAAGAAGGTCATCTCATGTTGAGTGAATTAGAAAAACATCTCAATGATCTTATGAATGATGCTTTCGAAGAACTGAATTAGCGATTAGATTGTATTCATTAAAAATCCTCTCATGCTGAGTGGATTTTTTTGTTATAATAAGTGAAATGATATGATTTGAGGAGAGATTAGAAATGTTGACGTCTGAACACGAAAGAACTGGAATAGTCGTTTGGGTTTATACAACTAAATATATAAATAAACTTAAAAGATATGGATTAGTTCATTATATTTCAAAAAAAATGAGTTACGCAATTGTTTATGTAGATAAAAAAGATAAAGATTCTGTACAAGCTAGTTTGGCAAAACAGCATTTTGTTCGCAAGGTCGAAGAATGTTATCAGTGTGATCTTCCTAAAACATATGAGGGTATACTTGATGAGGTAAAAGTTTTGGCTAAGCAAAGAAAAAAAGAAGAAGAAAGCAAAGAGATATCAATATTCAATCAGCTTTCTTCCAACTGGAACTGAGGTAAATTATGCGAGTAATATCAGGTGAATATGGTGGCAGACCATTGAAAGCTGTTCCAGGAAATAAAACTAGACCAACTACAGATAAAATCAAAGAATCAGTTTTCCACATCTTGGGTCCTTACTTTGATGGTGGGAGTGCATTAGATTTATATTCAGGAAGTGGATCGCTTGGAATTGAAGCAGTTTCCAGAGGGATGGATGAAGCAGTTTTAGTAGATATGAACTATAAAGCCATTAAGGTTATAAATGAGAATGTTGAAATGACAAAAGAACCAGAAAAATTCACAGTTTTGAAAAAGAAAGATCATCAAGCTATAGTAGAAGTGGAATCTCAAGGTAAAAAATTTGATTTAGTACTGCTGGATCCCCCATATGCAACACAAAAAATCATTTCGATTATTGAAATATTGCATAAGCGGTCATTACTCCATTCAAATGCAGTAATTATGTGTGAAACAGATAAGGCAGTAGAATTACCTAGCCATTTGTTCAATGTTAAAATGGTGAAGCAGAAAATTTATGGCACAACTAAAATAACTGTATACCAAACAGGAGGAAACCAGTGAAAAAGAAAGCAGTCTATGCCGGAAGTTTCGATCCTTTTACTTTTGGGCATCTAAACATTACATTGCGAGGAGCCGAGCTATTCGACGAGGTTATTATAACCGTAAGTGATAATATATCAAAAAAGTCCTTGTTTGATGTTGATGATAAAGTTGATATGATTACTCAAGTCATAAATAAGACTGAAAAGAGCAATATCAAAGTGATTAAGCATCAGGGTGGATTAACTGTTGATTTAGTAAAAGAACTTAAGGCAACTGCAATGATACGCGGTATTCGTTCAGTAAAAGATATGGAATATGAGATGGATATTGCAGCAATGAATAAAGTCCAGGCTCCTGAAATTGATACGGTTTTTCTAATAGCCGATGAAAAGTACCGTTTTATTAGCTCTTCTCTGATAAAAGAAGTAGTTAAATTTGGAGGTAATGCTGAGGGATTAGTTCCCGCAGATATACTTAATAAAATGAAAAATATTTATGCAAAATAGAAAGTAGGTAAAACGATTGAAAAAAATCTCATTTTGGATTAAAGGTCTACTCCTTTTCGTAGTATTTTATTTTTTGTTTTTAAGACCGATTCCTTATTATATTGAGCGTCCTGGTAGCGCAGAAGATCTAGATCCAATGATTGAGGTTGAAGGAGAGTACTCCAGTGAACCAGGAAAGTTTATGATGACTACTGTTGAAATCCTTCAAGCAACTCCCTTTACTTACTTATTTCAATTTCTTCCTTATAATGATGTCGTATCTGAGACAGAGTTATTCGGGGATATAGAGGACTATGAAGAATATAATACTTTACAGAGCTATTATATGGAAAGCTCAATTCATTCAGCTATAGTAGCTGCATTTGATGCAGCAGGGCTACCTTATAATTTAGAATACAAAGGTGTCTATGTGATGAGTGTTACAGAAAACTCGAATTTTGCAGGAATATTACAGATGGGAGATACAATCACAGAAGTAGATGATCTCAAATTTGAGAATACAGAAGAGTTCATGGATTATATTAAAAGCTTGGAAGTTGGAAAGACTGTATCAATCAAGTATGAACGTGATGGTACTGAATATATTTCTGAAGGAGACTTGATTGAACTTGAAGAGACTGGAGAATCAGGAATAGGCATTTCCCTTGTTGACCAATCTAGCGTTGAAACGGATCCGGAAGTTGTAATACATTCTGGAGAAATTGGTGGACCTTCTGCCGGATTGATGTATTCACTGCAAGTTTATTCTATGGTCACAAATACAAACTTAAGAGCAGGACATATAATTGCAGGTACTGGAACGATTTCTGAGGATGGAACTATTGGACCAATCGGTGGTATTGACAAAAAAGTTGTAGCAGCAGATGAAGAAGGTGCTACAATCTTTTTTGCACCAGATGAAGAAATAGATTCAGATTTGAAAGAGGAATATCCAGATTATAAATCAAATTACGAAATTGCAGTTGAAGCGGCGGAAGATATTGATACAGATATGGAAATTGTACCTGTTAAAACATTTAATGATGCAATAAAATATCTGGAACAATTGAGCCCTGTCAGTTCACGTTTTGACCCAGAACAGAAAGTGGATGCCTTAGCAGCGTAATATCAAGAAATTAAAGCCAGTAAAGGATTAACTATCCTTTTACTGGCTTTTTTGTATAAAAAAATCAGAAACTTAAACAAATGACTAGTATATATAATAATAGGAGGATTGCTCAAAAGGAGAGGGTACATGTTAGAAGTTATAGAATGGATAAAAGGGCATATAATATTGACAACCTATTTTAGTATTTCAACTTTACTGATTTTAATATTAATATCATATTTATTTATACAAGTACCAGAAAAAATTGAATCCAATGACGATGCAATAGAACAATTTGTAACTGAAAATGAAAAAGCGATAGATATGAATACAGAAGATGAAAATCAGCAAGAAAATCAAGAAATAGCAGAAAGTAAATTAATAATCGAATTAAAAGGAGCTATCGTTCATCCTGGAGTGTATGAACTTGAATCTGGAGATCGACTGATTGATGCTGTTGAACAAGCAGGAGGATTCACTGAGAATGCAGATGATCGAACAATTAACCAAGCACTGTTACTAACCGATCAGATGATGGTCTACATACCGGTTCAAGGAGAGGAAGTTATAGAAGAAAATCAAATAAATATTCCAATATTACAAGGGGATAGCGAAAAAATCAATATCAATCAAGCAGAGCAAAAGGAGTTGGTTGAACTAAACGGTATTGGAGAGGCTAAAGCACAAGCAATTGTAGACTATAGAGAAGAAAACGGGTTATTCAAATCACTAGAAGAACTTAAAAATGTATCTGGTATCGGAGATAAGATATTCGAAAATATTAAAGATAGCATTATGGTGGAATAAAAAGGAGCAATTGATTCATGATTGACACTCTTGTATACTATAAACACAATTATTCATAAAATTATTTGTTTATTTGAAAGGAAATAATAAAAATGACAGATAGAATTCCATGGGATCAATATTTCATGTCACAAAGTATGCTGCTGGCCATGAGGAGTACGTGTACTAGATTATCAGTAGGGGCTACGATCGTTAGAGAAAAGCGGGTGATATCTGGCGGATATAACGGATCTGTAAGTGGAGATGTACACTGTAGCGAACACGGATGCTATTTGATTGATGGTCACTGCGCACGAACAGTGCATGCTGAGATGAATGCTTTACTTCAATGTGCAAAATTTGGAGTGAAGACTGAAGGAGCAGATATTTATATCACGCATTTTCCTTGTCTTCAATGTACAAAAACCATTATTCAATCAGGTATACGAAAAATATTTTTTTTGAAAAACTACCATAATCATTCTTATGCTTTAAAACTCTTAGAACAAGCGAATATTAAAGTAGAACAGGTGGCAGTTCCTGAAGATTTATTTCAAAATATAGGAGATTATTATAAAGCAGACCTAACATCCGATATTAGAGATAGTTAAAACTAGATTTGAAAGGGTATTACCTTTTCCCAGCTCTATTATCTCTAGCGAGTGTTATAGTAGTTTTAGAAGGATTTTCGCTATTAACAATTTTATTGACTGGTGTGCTTCTTTTTAGAATATTCACTACCCGAAACAAACCTATCATAATCGTCTCTTTGATGACAGGTCTCTTTTTAATAACGGTAACTTTAGTCAGGCCACATAGATTAGAATCGACAATAATAGAAACTCGGGAAAATTTTACTGTTGTTGTTAAGCCAACAACAGTAGAAATAGATGGACAGTTTTTACGTTTTACAGGATCAGTAATTAATAGAAAAGATGATAATGAAGAAGTAATCATTACCTATAAACTTTCTTCAGAAGAAGAAAAAGATTATTTTGAAGAGAATGGGGTATCAAGAGTTTTAAAGATACATGGAGTATTAGAAAAACCTGAAGATGCTGTTAATTTCCGGCAATTCAGTTATAAAGATTTCTTGATGCATGAAGAGATATTCTGGAAATTAAATGCTGAAAAAATAGAAAGTCAAAAAGGAATTAAAGAAATCTCTTTAAGTTATAAGATCGATCACTTGAGAGCAGAGCTTTTCAATCAGATTGATAAAGGGATAGGAGGAGTGACAGGTAGCTATCTAAAAGCTTTACTATTTTCCGATAAGAGAGAGCTTTCTGATTCAAATTTAGAAAATTATCGAGCTTTAGGGATTATACATTTGCTGAGTATTTCTGGATTACATATTCAGTTTCTGATTGTAATGATTGAAAGATGTTTATTGAGAGCAGGAGTGACAAAAGAGACTACAGCCATAGTTCTATTTTTCATTCTGCCTGTGTATGGAATTTTTGCAGGATTCAAAGTAAGTGTCTTCCGAGCTATTATTCAGGCGATGTTTTCTTTAGGGCACAGGCTACTTAAAAGAAAAACAATTTCTTTAGATAATTGGTCACTTACCATTATATTAGCTTTGTTGATTAATCCGTATCAAATTTATGCTGTTGGATTTCAGCTCAGCTATCTACTAAGCTGTGTTATGATTATACTAAGTAAACAAAATTGGATTAAAAACTTATCTCGAATCAAAACATCGATATGTTTAAGTTTTTTGGTATCACTTGCGAGTATCCCTGTCTTAAGTTATCATTTTTATGAATTTTCATGGATTGTTATTATATTGAATTTAATATTTATCCCTTTATTTTCATTGTTTCTTTTACCATTACTGGTTTTTATTTTTGTCCTCAAAATGATGCTATATGGGTTATTTCATATTAAGTTATCGGTGATATTTTCGGATAAAATTATATTATTACTTGAAGATCTAGTAGAAAAAATCAGTTCTTTATATCCTTTTACTTTTGTTACTGGAAGACTTTCTGTTATAGGTATGATACTGATTTGTTGTGGGATACTGCTGGTGTTTTTATACTTAGACACTTATAAGAACCTTAGATTATTCAGTATATTTATAATTGGGACTGCATTCATTTTTATAGGATTGCTGTCTGAAAAATATTCTCCAACAGGAAAAGTAGTGATGCTTGATATTGGACAAGGTGATGCTTTCCTGATTAAAGAGCCATGGGGAAAAGGAAATTATCTCATAGATACAGGGGGGCTTTCTCAGTGGAAGGAAATTGAAGAGTGGGAAGAACCAGAGTCACCATATTCGATTGGCAGCGATGTTGTTGTTCCATCTTTAAAGGCCTTTGGTATTAAAGAATTAGATCAAATGATTCTTACACATGCTGATACAGATCATGTAGGAGCACTAGAAGATATTATTAGTGAAATAGAGATAAATGAAATTGTTGCCTCAAAAGAAACGTTTTTTGATCCAGCTTTAAAAAAATTGTGGCCTTTATTTGTTAGGGAAAATATTAATATAGAATCTGTTGATTATTCTAAAACGAATAAAGCAGGTCCTAATATGTATATTTTGTATCCCTTTAATCCACCTGAACCTGGATTAAAAAAAAGCAAAAATAATGAGTCCTTAGTATTATATGGGATAATTGGTAATAAAAAATGGCTGTTTACTGGTGATCTAGAATCAGCTGGAGAAGATATACTTATGGAGCATTATCCACAATTGAAAACGGATGTATTAAAAATAGGGCATCATGGAAGTAAAAGTTCTACACAAGTAGCTTTTCTCGAACAATTGACTCCTGAAATTGGATGGATATCGAGCGGTAAAAACAATTTATATGGACATCCTAACCAAAAAATAATAGAACGATTAAAAGAAAAAAATATAAAAATTTATCGTACGGATCAACAAGGTGCAGTATCGTACCAATATACTCCTGTTCCTTTTACAAATAATATACTGGAAGATATGATCACTAAAATTAAAGATAAAGAAAATTGAAATTAGTTAGGAGTTCTACATGAGTGAATTAGATAAACAACTAAAAAAAATAAAACAAGGAAAACATTCTTTAATTTATTTGGTTGTAGGTACAGAACAATATCTGAGCGAGAAAGTAAAAGTTGCTTTAATGGATTCAGTTCTTGGAGAAGATGTATCAGACTTTAATTTTGGTCAATTTGATATGAAAGAAAGTACAATCGATGCAGCACTTCAAGAAGCAGAAACTTTTCCATTTTTTGGCAGTCAAAGACTTATTCTTATCCAGAATCCTTATTTTTTGACAGGAAAAACATTATCCAACGGTCCTGATCATGATATTGATTACTTGGAACAGTATTTATTGAATCCTTCGGAATTTACAATATTAGTATTTTTTGCTCCTTACGAAAAGCTAGACAAAAGAAAAAAAATGACTAAAGCACTTCTAAAACAGGCTGAGATACTGAATGTGGATCCAGTAAATGAAACAGATATTAAATCATTTGTTCAAGAGAGTTGTAAAATCAAACAGTTCTCTATTGAGCCTGCAGCGCTTGATGAATTACTGATTTTAACTGATCGAAATTTATCCAAAAGTATGAAAGAATTAGAGAAACTAATGATTTTTCATCAAGAAGATAGAAACATTAAGTTATCAACTGTTCGGCAGTTAGTTCCTAAAACACTCGAACAGAATATTTTTGAATTGAATGATTTAGTTTTGAACAAAAAAGCACAACAGTCTATTGAACTATACCAGGATCTTTTAACACAGAAAGAAGATCCAATCAAGATAATAGCCTTAATGATAGGACAATTTCGATTACTATTACAAGTGAAAATATTAAAGAAAAAAGGTTATCAGCAAGCAGATATTGCCAAAATTTTAAAAGTTCATCCATTTAGAGTCAAGCTTGCATTACAGAAAGAAAGAATGTTTGAACAAGGAATATTATCAAAAGCACACCACCAATTAATTGATGCTGATTTTCTAATAAAATCCGGTCAGGTAAATCCTGAAATGCAAGTTGAACTTTTTATATTAAAATTTACTGATCAGAATCCCAAATTACAAAAGAACTCTTAAACTTTCATGATCTATGTGTAAAGTTTATGTAGGAAATGGAAAAAAATAGGGTAGACAAAAAGAAAGAAGACCCTTAATCTAGAATTTGCGGAAACTAGAGAGAAAGAGGTCTTCTTTACGATGGAAATTATAGCACAAATGATGGGAATATTAGAAGAGTCGAATACACTTTTAGAGGCAGAAATCTTATTTGAGGAGCTTTTCAGGCAAAAAGCGGAGGAATACTTTCAAGAATGCATGGAGCGTTTAGATAAAAAGTGTATTCAATCATACAAAGATCAAGGGTACGAGATAGATAGTGTAAGAAAGCGTACGATGCAATTTACCTTTGGGACCGTTGAATTTTCACGTAGACGTGTGCGTAAAAAAGGAGAAACCAGTCTTATCCCGCTAGATAAGTTTTTACAATTGTCTCCTCGTTCAAGAAATTCTCCCTTGGTAGAAATGAAAGCAGCGCAAATGGCTTCAGATGGGGTGTATCGTAAAGCTGCCGATGCAATTGATTTATTAACCAACTTTTCTTTAAGTCATTCAGCTATTCACTCCATTACCCAACGTGTCGGTCAAAAAGTTCAAGAATGGACAGAACAGAAACCTTTGTCTGATGAAACAGGGATGGAAAAAAAGAGAAAAGTACCTGTTCTATTTATTGAAGGGGATGGCCTGCTTTTGACTAGACGTAAAGGAAAAGAACGTGCGGAGCTTCATCGTGTGCAGATTCATGAAGGTGTGGCGAAAAAAGGAAAACGGCCTGTTCTAGTGCATTCCCTGATGTTTGAAAGTACAAAATCGAGCCAAGAGGCTTTTAGACGAGCGAGTGCGTGGATTGAAGCGACGTATAATCTTCGAAATACGGTCATTATTTCAAATAGTGATGGAGGTAGTGGCTATGAGAAGGACAAATTTGATTCGATTATTGGGAAATGCGCACGACATGAACACTTCCGAGATGCCTATCATGTGAATCAAAAAATCAAACAGCGTTTGTTTTTCGATAAGGAAATGTCTTACCAGATGATTTCAGCGGTTAGAGAATGGGATTATACTCAGGTTTGTGCAGTGATTGCCCAAGCAAATAATCGCATTGAAGACGATTATCGTAGAGCTGAATATGAGGTTGAACTGACAAAATTACTCAGCTACTTGGATCGAAATTGGGACAGTTTAAAGAAACTTCACTTACGTCATCTTTCTCTTCGAAAAGGGATTGGCGTTTGCGAGAGTAATCACCGTCCCTATAGTTATCGTATGAAACGACAAGGTCGTGGATTCGGACAGAAAGGTGCAGGTAACTTAGCGGCTATCATTTCGGCTCGTAAGAATGGTTTGTTTTTACAAGCGCTAACTGAAACGATTCCTGCTTTTAAACAGGAAATCATCCCTGAATTCAAAGGGATAATCCGTACATTACTAAAGAAATATAAAACTAAAAAATCAATCGGTGTGATTGAAGGCAGTATTGGAAAGTACTGTGCGTCTTCTCACGCTCTGGGACAGTTGGCTAAAGCACTAAAATAAAGAGAGTTTAAGGCTGTTTACTGAGGGAGAAAGGCTCAATGAGCCCATATCCCTCAGTAAACAGCGAAAAACAATAACAGGAAAAAGTGATTCTAGAGATTTCCTACAACAACTTGACACACACTTTCATGATTGTATTTGAATTTACCCAAAATTTTATGATTTCCTGAACGGTGACAAAAGCCCGAGGTATACACATGTGGAAAACATGGTATCCTCGGGCTTTTGAGCAGTCCACAGCTTAAATCTGTGGACTAATTTCATCCTGTTATCTGTTATAATTGAATCACTACAAAACAAAAAAACAAAACAGGAACTGAGGTTATTTTACCATGAATTCTACAGAAATTTATCAAACAAAGCGAAGTTTAATCACTTTTTTAGAAAAACTGACCGAAGGTCTTTCTAAACCACGAAAGAAATTTTACAGTGATATTTTATATGGCATGTCTAAGGCTCAAAATACCCTGTTATCAGATATTGCACGAGCGTTAGAAGAAAATATTGACTTGCAGTACACCATTAAACGCTTATCTCGTAATGCTTCTGAAGAGAATGACTTGAAAGAGCTCCATCATAATTATTTAAATGGCTTAAGAACATCTATACCGGATAACCCTTTGGTTATCGTTGATGAATCAGAAATTGTTAAACCTTATGCCGAAAAGATGGAACATTTAGCTTTAGTCCGTGATGGGTCAAAGAATGTTTTAGAGAAAGGCTATCCTACAATCAATTTTTCAATGGCTACACTGAAAACGAAACATCCCTTGCCTCTGTATAATCATTTGTATTCTTCCAAGGAGAAAGATTTTCACAGTCAAAATATTGAAATAGCCAAAGGCTTTAATACAGTCACTTCGTTTTTAGGAAAGAAAAAGGCTACTTTCGTTATGGATCGTGGTTATGACACCAATACGATATATGAGTATGTCCAAGATATCGGCCATCACTTCATTACGCGACTAAAGGATAATCGTTATTTACTACATAGAAATCGTCGCGTGAAAGTCCCTGACTTAGCGCATCGTCGGAAAGGAAAAATCAACTTTAAGACGGAAATTCAAGGTGATGAATATAAATTAAAGGTTAGTCATATTAAAGTTAAGTTGCCTGTGTTAAAAGATTCCCCTCTTAATATGGTTGTTGTCTATGGCTATGGCGAAAAGCCAATGAAACTATTAACGAATCACTCCATCAATGGGAAGGACGATGTCCTTCGAATTCTGAAAAGTTATATTACTCGCTGGCGAATTGAAGAACTCTTTCGTGTTCAAAAGGAAGAGTTTCAATTAGAAAAAACGCGAACAATGACGGTCAGTTCATTACGCATTCTGTATACACTGATGAATTGTCTTGTTGGGCATTATTCGTTGGCCATTGAAAAGAGTAACTACCATACACAAACAGTCTTAGCACGGGCACGACCTTCAAACAAACGAAAGAAAATAAAGTTCTATCTTTATCGGTTCATACGAGGTATCTCTAAAATCCTCTCGTTTGATACGGTAGGTATCAGATACTTTTACAAAGTAGAAAAGCGTTCGAATCAGTTATCTTTACTGTGAATGAATAAACTGAATAATTTTTTAAAACGCGCATATGGGCGTTTTATTTGCATGG
The DNA here is from genome assembly GCF_900114235.1 of Marinilactibacillus piezotolerans. Lineage (GTDB taxonomy): Bacteria > Bacillota > Bacilli > Lactobacillales > Carnobacteriaceae_A > Marinilactibacillus > Marinilactibacillus piezotolerans. The sequence continues at coordinate 30,850 of NZ_FOSJ01000028.1, forward strand.
CTATTTTTAAACATAATTGCTAAAAATGAGGAATTAACGAATACAGGTTTTCTAATTACATGCAATAGTGGATATTTAATGTAAAAAGGGTAAATTCAAAT
>NZ_FOSJ01000104.1 GCF_900114235.1 Marinilactibacillus piezotolerans
GGGGGAAGAGGTGCCTTTTTGTATTTTAATTGATAGAGCAACGATAGTTGCATTAAAACAACACGAAAAAACAAAAAAATTGGTAATTACTAAATCAACTAAGGAGATTTGTATATGAATAATGAACAAATGTATCTTGATTATTTAATCATTGGTGGTGGAATTGCTGCAGGTAACGCCGTAGCTGGAATCCGTGAAGAAGATAAAGCCGGCACAATCGGTATCATATCTGCTGATGTAGATAAACCTTATGAAAGACCCGCACTATCTAAAAAATTATGGACAGACGATTCTTTTACAGAAGATCAAATCTTTTATGATGTGAGTGAAGATCACCAGGCAGCACTTATGTTAGAGACAGAAGTGGTCTCAATTAATCGTGAAGCTCATACTGTCACAACCAACAAAGGCGATACTATAAAATATAAGAAATTACTCATTGTTACGGGTGGTGAACCGCAAACTATCGAAGGGCCGAAAGACGATAAAGTTTATGCTTTCAGATCTTATCAAGATTACCTTAAGTTACGTAACTTATCCGGCGAAAATCAGCAGATCGCTGTTGTCGGCGGAAGTTACATCGGTACTGAATTAGCGGCTAATTTAGCACTGAACAATACAAAAGTAACCCTTATCTATCCTCAGAAGATATTAGGCGACAACCGTTTCCCAGAAGAAATTGCAAAAGAATATGAACAGACTTATAAAAATCATGGCATAGAAATGATTAATGAAACCCGTGCTGAACGATATACTAAAGAAGCAGACAAATTCCTTCTGCATTTAAATACTGGTACGACTGTGGAAGCGGACTCTATCATACTTGGATTAGGTGTATCTCCAGTTTTAGATCTAGCAAAAGATGCTGGACTTGAAGTTGATGACGGGGTAATAGTAAATGAATATCTGCGTACATCCGATCCAGATATTTATGCTGCTGGAGACATTGCTTCTTACCCGGATCCGATTCTGGGAAGACAACGTATCGAACATGTGGATCATGCCAGAAATTCTGGTACAGCAGTGGGTAAAGTTATGGCCGGTCTTAAAGAACCTTATAATTATACTCCTTACTTCTACTCTATGGTCTTTGATATTTCCTGGAAAGCAATCGGTACACTTGATCCATCATTAGATCTACTTATTGATGAAGTAGATGGTGGAAAAGTCGTTTATTATCTGAAAGAAGACAAACCAGTCGGGATTTTAACCTGGAACATCGAACCAGATCTCGATCAAGTACGTAATTTGATTGATAATCCACCTGTGTCTTCTGAAGAGTTAAAAGGTGCTATCCGCAGCAAAGAAAATTAATAAAACCTATTAAACGATACTGGCTAAACGTTAGTATCGTTTTTATCGCATCAGCTTGACTTAGAATCATATCAATTGTAAATCAAATTTATGGTTTATATACTATGGAGTGTAAGTAGAATTTTTAAAGGATAATTGCCTAAAATAACTAAACTATATTCAAATAGAAAATAGTTATCTCAGCTTGCGGCCAGAACAACTCGATAAACAATCTGAACCAAAAATTTCCAAACCAAACAGGAGGAATTATTTATGGGAAAATTTGTAGAAGGAAGCTATCCTTCCCTTCAAGACGCTGTTCAAGCTATCAACGCTTTAGTAACTAGAGGATATTCTAAAGAAGATATTCTATTAGTAACAAATCAAAACAAAAAGAAAGAACTTTCAGATGTTAGTGTAGACGTTACAACTGACACCTCTCATAAAGCGCTGAAAAGTTATCAAAGTGATATTGAAAAAGGAAATCTTGTTGCATTAGTAGAAGAAGATTCGAGTATCAACGATGAACAGAAAACCGGTTCGGCAAATTATGAGGCAGATAGTCCGGCGGAAGATCCTGCTCCTAACCCAAAATTAGATTCGAATGTTACCAAAGATAATCCATTGAGTGATAATAGTACCCCTGGCAATGTTCCAGTTGGAGATGACGATGATAGTCCTGGTGGAATCCCAGTAGATGATCATAATGATTTAACAGACAGACAATTATAAAAGATAAGCCACAGCAAGAACTAAATTTGCTGTGGCTTTTTATCTAAATGATTTTTCTTTTACTCAGGTTTTAGCGTAACTTTTTATGTTATATTTTTGAAATCCTACATTCTGACTAAATATATTCAAGCCCTGAACAATTCATACTTTTCGTTGAAACATGTGCCAACTGCCTAACGGCAGCTTAAATTTACTTTTTCATTTTCACCTGTTAAGTGATGAAAA
>NZ_FOSJ01000098.1 GCF_900114235.1 Marinilactibacillus piezotolerans
CTTTTCCAAATTAAAAACCTCCTGTGTACTTAAGATATCTCAAGTTTAACAGGAGGCCGCTAGGACTCACAGGTACCTAGCTATTCATCGCTTACACTACAAATAGTAAAAGTTCTACTAGTGTAAAAGCTAAAAAAGATTTTACCGAAGTAATAAAGGTTTCAGCTTTTTCTTGTTTAAGGTTAAATAACCGTACTTGCTTACGAGCATAGAGTAGAGTTGGATAAACTAGTAACATAATCAATGGTAACCAGCCCATTAAGATGGGTACTAGAAATAATACATAGCTTCCGTAAGTTAGCCAGTTATATAATTGAATACTTTTTTCTTTACCAATATGAAAAACAATGGTAAATCGATTATTTTCAATATCTTGTTTCAAGTCACAGATGTTATTTGCAAGAACGATATTGGAGATTAATAAAACCTGTGGTAAAGAAACAAAAAATATAGCTAAGATCGTCAGCCAATCTCCTTGAAGCATAAATGTTGAATTCTGGAAATTTAATGCTAGAATCAGTGAATCTCTATAATTGACGAATATGGCAATAAAGATAATGCCAAACCCAAGAGGAGGACCAGAAAACAACTCTCCTAAGGGCATTCTAGAAATCGGAAGCGGCCCATAAGTATACGTAATCGCGATGATGGAACAGATAATACCAATTGGAAGCAAGACCAGATTAGTTCGAAAGACTAGAATCAAACCTAAAATGAAATAGAGAATGAGCATAATATAAATATAAACTACAACTAGTTTTTCGGAAATATTTTCTCTACCAATAATATTGTGTTCTTTCTTAAATTCTTCTGATGCAGCTGTCTGATAATCAACTAAGACATTGATAGAAGTGGTAGTGAAGTCAAGCAGAACGGCTGCAATAAAAAAAGCAGGGTATTGAGTAAATTAAAAGTTCCAAAATAATAGATTGTGTAAAAAACGCCTAAAAGAACAGGAAGAATACTCGTGAATTTTGTCCGAATATCAACAAACCTCAAAAACTGTGAAATAGACATGGTAGACTCCTTTGGTTTAAGATGTGAATAAATATTGTGCTTACAGTATAGCAGAATAAGACGAATTCAATGATATAAAACGCTAATCTATCTTGAAATCTTATAATGAAAACATTGTTTTAGACAATTTAACACTGCAAATGTATAATGATAACAAATGTTTTACATAAATAAATTTTAAAAATATTTGATAAGCTATGGATAATGTTCTATTAGTTGAAACATCATTCTATATACCAGATTTTATAATTCATTAATAGTATAGTGTCGTGCTGTAAATCTGCATGGTCTCAAAAAGAATTAGTTATTTACATTCTTTAATATTAATGTATAAAAATGAAGCTGATTTAAAGATAAAACTATTTCAAAAATAGTTAAATAAATTTGTAGATTAAGGCGGGATTGCTTTGAGCATTCACTCGATATGGGATGAATTTCCCGACTTGGAAAAGGAACTTAAGCAAACTAGGCAATTGATTTTCAATAAGATTTTTATACGTAATCAGCAAGTGAATGATGCGGCAAAAGGTATTTTTCAGTCTAGTGGAAAAATGATACGTCCAGCTTATTCGTTGCTATTTTCGCAATTAGGGCCAAAGAGTGAACCGGAAAGAGCAAGAGTGATGGCTGCAGCAATTGAAGTTTTTCATAATGCAACACTGATTCACGATGATATCATTGATGAAGGGGATATAAGGAGAGGAACTCCTACTATACAAGCGGCTCATGGAAAAAAGTCTGCAGTGTACGCCGGGGACTATCTGCTTTCGGTCTGCTTTAGAATGACACATCCTTACCGTCAAATAATAGATGTACAAGGTATTCTTACTCGAGCCATGGAAAGAGTAATTGGAGGGGAACTGCACCAGTTAGATCAGTCTTACAATCAGGATATGACGATACGACGCTATTTAACCCAAATTCGGGGAAAAACTGCTGAGTTATTTGCATTAGCCTGTTATGGAGGGGCAATGGAAAGTAATATGTCTATAAAAGAACAGTGGTTGTGTTACCGAATCGGTGCTCAAATTGGGATGGCATTTCAGTTGATGGATGATTTACTGGAATACACTCAAGATGAATCTGTATGGGAGAAGACCATGTTTCAGGATTTTAGAAATGGGATTTATACCGCACCAATCCTGTTTTCAATGAAACGTTCACCAGCATTTTTTAAGGAACAATTTGCTAAACAAGACTATACAGAACAAGACGTTATAGAAATCCGTAAAAAATTGAAATATACCGAAGGAATCAAGTCGGCTTTTCAGCTGGCTGAGCGATACACAAGTAAAGCGTTGGTTCTGATAGAACAACTCCCAGATAATAAAAGCAAAAAAGATATTGAGAAATTGACAAAACTACTGCTTCATCGTCAACTGTAAATTATTTGATGATAATTTAAAACGAGGAGGCTGGGACAAAAGTCTTAACAAACAAATAAGATCCGCTGAAAATCTACTTGAGATTTCAGTGGATCTTATTTGTTTATGTAAGCAAAAGGAG
>NZ_FOSJ01000009.1:0-43275 GCF_900114235.1 Marinilactibacillus piezotolerans
AAATTGCCCCCTGTTCATTACAGGGAACAATTTTTATCAGGTATTGCATAAGGTCTCTTTTTTTAAATGTCTTTGACATAGGGTCCATTTTAATAAGTTCTGTTATCATAGAAAGTCTTCTTTAATATCATTTTTTTTGTGACTGAACATTCGTCAATGTTTTCCTGGTAGTAGTGAATGGAATACAACCATCTGCTGTAACATATACACAGTCCTCTATTCTTATCCCAACTTTATTTTCAATATAGATACCAGGTTCAAGTGAAAAACACATACCTTCTTTAATTTCCATAGTACTTCCTTTGGATAAACTAGGAAACTCATGAACCGTTTTTCCCAATCCATGTCCTAATCGATGCGTAAAGTAATCTCCATAGCCAGCTTCTTCGATAACCGTTCGAGCAATATTATCCAGTTCTCCAGTTGTGATTCCAGGTTTAACTGCTGCTTGTGCTTTTTCTTGTGCTTTTAAAACAACTTCATAAATAGAAGCGATCTCAGAAGAAACCTCTCCAAAAGCAAAGGTACGTGTTACATCACTAGTATATCCTTCTGCAACAACACCTAAATCAAATAATACCAATTCATTTTCTTTAAGTTTACGTGAACCAGGAGTGCCATGAGGACTGCCTGCGTGATCTCCAAATAAGACCATTGTTTGAAAGCTCATTTCTGAAATCCCTAATTTTTTTAATTGATATTCAATTTCTGCAACCACTGCTTGTTCGCTAATTCCTACCTTAAGAGCATTTGCACCAATTTCCAATGCTTTATCAGCCATTTTACCAGCAATAGTCATTTTATTAAATTCTGCTTCCGATTTTATTAACTGAATAGATTGCAGTGTATTAGAAATATCTATAGTTTCAGATGCATTAGTAACGGCAAGTAGTTGTTTATAACGATCGACAGTCAAGCTGCTTTCTATAATACCGATTTTTTGGAAAGATTTACCATAACTTTTTAATTTCGCCTGAATAATTTCCCACGGGGTTTCTTCATCTTTATAACTGATAATATCTGAAACTGTGGAAACATTTTTAGCATCACTTGCTTCTAGGAAAGGAGTAAATAGAAATTCCTCGTTATTTATGATAAATAATGCCAAAAGTCTCTCATGAGGTTCGCTTTCAAAATCAGTAAAGTACCCAATTAAGTTTGGATCATCTATATACAGAAGATCTAATTTTTGATCTTGTATTTTTTGTTTAAGTCTTTGTAATGCAGGGTTCATCAAATTCCTCTTTTCTTACATATTGGTTGATATTTCTATTGTAACATGATTATAATAAGAGAGCATATTAATTAAAGTAAGCCTTTTCTGAAAAAAATAAAGAAATTTTCATGAAAACACGAATTACCTATTGAAATCTCTTACATGCTTTGCTAAAGTTAATAAAGTAAGAATACGCATAATTAAAATTAATGGAATGAATTTTGACACTTTGTATGCATGGCGCTTCAAAATATGAATAAAAGGAGAAGAAAATGGATAAACAAACGATTACGATTTATGATGTAGCAAGAGAAGCCGGAGTATCTATGGCTACTGTTTCTAGAGTAGTTAATGGAAATCCTAATGTAAAACCGACTACTAGAAAAAAAGTTTTGGATGTAATTGATCGTTTAGACTACAGACCAAATGCAGTAGCAAGAGGGCTAGCAAGTAAGAAAACAACCACTGTTGGCGTAATCATACCTGATGTTACGAACTTATATTTCTCATCTTTAGCAAGAGGAATAGATGATATTGCTACAATGTATAAATACAATATAATTTTAGCTAATTCAGATGAAAATGAACATAAAGAAGTTCAAGTATTGAACACTTTACTTGCTAAACAAGTAGACGGTGTAATATTTATGGGAAATAAAATTACAGAAGAACTACGAGCAGAATTTTCTCGTTCACGCACACCGGTTGTTTTAGCAGGCACAGTTGATCCTGATGGACAAGTTGGAAGTGTCAATATTGATTATAAAACTGCAACTGAAGATAGTGTGACTTCACTGATTGAAAACGGAAATAAGAAAATTGCTTTTATTTCTGAAAGTCACGATGAACCAATCAATGGAATGTATCGTTTAGAAGGATACAAATCTGCGCTGAAAAACGCTGGAATTGACTATGACGAAGAATTAGTTGTTCAATCTGAGTATACTTACAAAGTTGGGGAAGCTGTATTTGAACAGATATCTAAAGTAGGAGCCACAGCAGCAGTAGTTGCAGATGATGAATTAGCTGTTGGAATATTAAATGCTGCTTTGGATAGAGGAATTAATGTGCCGGAAGAATTTGAACTAATTACTTCAAATAATTCTAAACTGACAGATATGACTCGTCCGCAATTAAGCACGATAGTACAACCTTTATACGATATCGGGGCAGTTTCAATGAGACTTTTGACTAAACTGATGAACAAAGAAGAAATTGACGAGAAAACAATCAAGTTGCCTTTTCACATTCTTAATAAAGGAACAACAAAAGAAAATTAAACTATTAAAAAAGGAGTTTGAGGATTATCCTCAAACTCCTTTTTATTAATTATTGTTATTTTCTGAATCTTGTTCAGGATCCTAAACTGAATCATCTGGTGTTTCTTCTGTATTGTTTTCTTCTTCAGGTTGATCCGCTTCAGGATCTTCTTCCGGTTCCTCCGGCTCTTCAGGTTGAGAAGGGGGCGCAGTTTCCTCTTCTTCCTCTTTTTCTTCTGGATTTTCTTCGGGTTCATTTTCTGAATTGTTGTTCGAGTTACCACCGTTATTACTATCATCATTTGGTCTTGATTCATTCTCCTCATTTTCAGGAGTTTCTTCTCTATTAGATGGAGGGGAAGGGTCTTCTTCTTCATTGTTTTCCTCTTCATCATCTTCTTGATTATCGCTACTACTTGTCTCTGCAGCATTCCAGAATTCACTTAATTCTGCATCAGTTGCTCCGAGAGCAAAATCATAAACAGTAGTTTGAGGAAGATGAGCAGTATTGAAATATTCAGTAAAAGTATCCCCAGAGATAGAACGAGTTCCACCTTCAGGTAAATCAACAGTTCCTGGTAGCATACCTGTTTCTGCTAATACAGAACGCTGAGTAATATTACTAGGTTGTTGGAATTGTTCACCCACTCCCAAAAGTTCAGGGCGGACTTCATACATCTGATTTACAACCTTAGCCCAGAAATTACGATTTCTAAGACTAGGGGATTGGCCGTATTCATCAATCAAACCAACAACTTGGTTATCATAACCTATCCAAGTTCCAAAGGTAATACTTGGTGTACTTCCAATGTACCAGATATCATTCACTTTATCTGAAGTTCCTGATGTTCCTGTCTTGGAGATCCAGTCTGAATTGAAATTCAATTGACTAATTGTTCCTCTAGCTGTACCTTCTGTATGAACATCACGTAAAATATCTAGCAATAAGAAATTAGTTTGAGGGCTCCATACTTGAGCTTCACTTTGTTCATGTTCATAGATAGCTTCCCCAGCTGAATTTTCAATTTTTTCAATAACATAAGGTTCTACATGAGTTCCGTTATTTGCGATACTTGAAAATGCACTGATCAAATCGACAGGAGCAGCACCGCCGCTAACGCCACCGATAGCCGTAGAAGGATTGGCAATATAATCTTCAGCCGGGATTACATCCTCACTTATTCCCATTTTAGTCATATAATTTACTGGATTAACCTGTTTTACTAATTCATTATAAATTTTGATAGTAGGAATGTTTTGGGAAACGGTTAAAGCTTCTCTGGCAGTCATCCAGCGATTAGTCGTTCGAACAGCATTAGTAGGTTCATATACTTCACCAGTGACCAATGGTATAGACACGTCAGTATCAGGTACTATAGTTGCAGGGGTAATCAAACCAATATCCAAAGCTGGACCATATGTTGCTAAAGGTTTAATGATAGATCCAGGACTTCTCTCTGATTCAAAAGCCCGATTGTATTCTGAATCTTCGTATTCTCGTCCACCTATAAATGCTAAAACTTTACCGGTGGCATTATCAATCACAGAACCGCTTACTTGGATTGGCATAGTATCAGTATGACTAACGCCATCATCGTCTACCCAAGTGTAACTGCGGTCAGCTCCTAATGTATCAACTTGCTCTTCTACAACTTGTTCCACAGCATTATGGAGGTCTCGATCAATTGTAGTATAGACTTTATAGCCACCATTAATAAGTGCGGAATCTGCTTGTTCAAAATATTGATTATATAAGTCAGTATCTGCATTTAATTCATCCATCGTAAGATCATCAGCTTCAGCAAAGTATTGAATCAATAAATCTCTTGATTCTTCAAGGGCTAGGTCATATACATAAGAGCGGCTGTCTTGTTCAGCATCTGCTTTAGGAAGAAAATCCTGACTCAAATCATAACCAACTGCATCATTATAATCGTTTTCAGTAATATAACCTTCTCGGTACATTCTGAATAAGACTTCATCTTTTCGTCCAAGTCCCACGCTGTGATCTTCTTTAAGATCACCTGTTTGAGTATAAGGACTATATACAATTGGACTTTGAGGAAGGCCAGCTATAAATGCTGCTTGTGGTAACGATAGATCGGCAGCAGATACACCGAAAATTCCTTGCGCAGCTTCTTGCACACCAGCAATGTTTTGACCTTTATTATTACGCCCAAATGGAGAGATATTCAGATAAGCCTGCAAAATATCTTCTTTTGACATATAATTTTCCAGTCGCATAGCCAGTAGAATTTCGTTTGCTTTACGTGAATGAGAGACTTCATTTCCAACTAATTGCTGCTTAATCAATTGCTGGGTCAAAGTTGAACCACCGGAAGTGGAAGAACTATTTGTCAAGTCTTGAACTAATGCTCGAGCAACTGCTTTTGGTACAATTCCATTGTGTTCAAAGAAATATTCATCTTCTGTTGCTACAATAGCATCAACGACGGAAGATGATACATTTTCTAGATCAACGGGCGTTCTAATTAAGTCACTACGGACATCACTGATCACTTCACCACCAGCATAATACATTGTTGATTTTAATACGAAGTCATCAATTTGAGCTTCCATTTCTTCGTATTCAGGGATTTCACTACTATGAACCAATGAAGCAAAATAGCCAACAGCTGCACCGGCTCCAAGAGAACCTCCAACTAAGAGGGTTACAATGAAGAAGATAATAAGTGCTTTTGATACTCTATAAAAAATATCAAAGTAATAAAAAAATCCTCTTTTTGAAGAAGTCTCGGTAGTTTCTTCTGGATTATGTTCGTTTTTATGTTCAGATCGATTCATGCTAGACTCCTTTATTCGTTATTTATCATTAATATAAAATATATAGCTTGCTACATTATAGCAAATAGGGGATGAAAGTAAAACTAGGATGAAAGCCATCTATAAAAAAGATCAGTTTATTCAGTATATTGATAAATTATATAAGAATGTACGTTCTTTTAGTATGGATAAAAAAACCTCCATTAAATAGTAATTGATTAAATCAATCGTTTATTTAATGGAGGCTTATCAGAGGGAATACATTAAACCGTTTCGGGCAATTTCTCTCCAATGGCTTTTAATCTTGCAGCAACGTCTTCGCGACTTAAATGATGTTCTTTAACATAACGATTTTCTGGAGATATACGGCATTCATGAGAGCATCCTCGTAAATATTTATGTTCATTTTTTTCAGAAGTAATATATTGGCGGTTACAGAATGGATTACCACAGTTTACATAACGTTCACAGGGTGTTCCGTCATACCAATCTCTTGCAATGATTGTTTTTTCTTTACGGTTTATATCTACACTGATTCTTTCATCAAAAACATACATTTTCCCATCCCATAGTTCTCCTTGAGTTTTTGGATCGGTACCGTAGTTATGGATTCCGCCATGTAGCTGTCCTACATCCTTAAATCCTTCTTTTAATAACCAGCCACTGAATTTTTCACAACGGACACCACCAGTACAGTAGGTAACAACTTTTTTATCCATGAATTTTTCTTTATTTTCTTTGATCCATTGAGGTAGTTCTCTGAAACTACGAATATCTGGTCGAACGGCACCCCGGAAATGGCCTAAATCATATTCATAATCATTTCTAGCATCTAGAACGATTGTATTTTCATCTTCTAGTGCTGCTCGAAATTCTTCCGGTTTTAAATGTTTTCCCGTTAGTTCGTTTGGATTAAGATCTTCTTCGCCTAATTTCAAAGAAACGATTTCTGGACGGTAACGGACATACATTTTTTTGAATGCATGTGCATCTGCTTCGTCAATTTTGAACATTATATCACTAAAGCGATCATCAGAACGTAGAGCAGTCATATATTTATCAGTGTCAGAGACCGATCCAGAAACTGTACCGTTCAAGCCTTCATCTGAAACAAGAATACGTCCTTTTAAGTTTAATTCTCTGCATAAGTTTAAATGGTCAACTCTAAATTGTTCAGGGTTCTCAATCGTTACATATTTATAATAAAGTAATACACGATAATCACTCATGTAATGTTCCTCCTTGATTGATCTTTCGTTATTGGAAATTTTCTATCCTTAAACATTAAAATTATACTAGATTACTAAAGTAAATGCAAGATAGCATTAAGTGACAAGGATATGTAGTCAAAAAAGAAATTTATATGTAATATGATTGAAACCTTTTAGCAGAAAATAAGAGCTATACTCTTTCTAGACCTCAAAAAAGAAGAGGCAATGACAAAGTACTTAAATGAACGCAGAAATTGACTGTAAATATAACTAAAACTAACTTAACTTATATAGGATACTTTCTTGGAGGGAAAAAATAGTGAAAAGTAAATTAATCTTATTTTCCGCAACTACAACAATGTTATTAAGCTCAGTCATGGCAGCTCCAATCGTATCTGCTGCTGATTACGATACAAAAATCGATGAAGCAAAGAAACAAGTAGAAGAAAACGAAGAGCAAGTAAACTCCTTAAATGAAACAATTGATTCATTAGAAAACGAAACTACTGATACTGAAGCTGAATTAACTGCAATCAATGACGAAATATCAAAAAATAAAGCGTTTATGCAAGATGCAGTCAAGCGTCTAGAACAAGCTCAGGAAGAATATAAAACTTTGCAAGAAGACATTACTAAATTGGAAGAAATCATTGAAAAGCGCAATGGACAACTTGAAGAACAAGCACGTAAAATCCAAGTCGATGGTCAAACAGCAAATTACATAGAATTTGTTCTAGATTCTGAATCGATTACAGATGTTATCGGACGTATGAATGTTGTAACGAATTTAGTGGAATCTAATAGTGAATTAGTGAAAGCACAAGTTAGTGACAAAGAAGAAGTCGCTGCAAAACAAGAAAAAACTGAACAAACAATTTTACAACAAAATGCATTAGCTGAAGAGTTAGAACTTACAGCAGCAGATCTTGAAGAACAACAACTTGAACAAGAAGTATTAGTTGCACAATTAGCAGCTGAAAAATCTACTGTAGAATCTGAACGTTCAGAATTTCTTGCTCAACGTGATGCAGCAGAAGCACAAGTAAGCCAATTAGTTGCTTCAAGAGAAGAATCTGCTAAAGCAGCTCAAGAAGCCCAAGCTCAAAGTGAACAAGAAGAAGTATTAGCTTCAGCACAAGCTGAAGAAGAAAATGATGAAGTGGTATCAACTTCATCATCTCAAAATACGGTATCTTCAACTAATGATAATTCTGATGATTCTAGTGCCAATGTTTCGAATAATAACAATACTAATACGACTACCACGAATTCTGGTGCTTCAAGCGGCAGTAACAATGGTAATTCAAATAGTGGTTCTTCTGAACCTGCTAAAAAGACAGAGACAGTAGAGAAAAAAGAAACACCTCAACCAAGTACACCAGCAGTAACTGGAACTTCTTGGAGTTCTCTTAAATCTATTGCAGAAAGTAAACTTGGAAAACCATATGTCTGGGGTGCAAAAGGACCAAACTCCTTCGATTGCTCTGGATTTACAAGTTGGGTATTCAGTCAAGTGGGAAAAACAATTCCTGGTGACTCAAGAACCCAATATGCCAATTCAACGAAAGTTTCTAATCCTCAACCAGGAGACTTAGTATTCTTCGGCAAAAATGGAGTTGTCACGCATGTAGGTATTTATGCAGGAAATGGAAAATTTATTGGAGCACAAAATAATGGTGTTGCTTATGACAACGTGAATGCCAGTTACTGGGAATTGATAGGATATGGACGGTACTAATAAAATAAAATTATAGGCCAAACAAAAAGCAGTGATTGAGATTTTCTCAATCACTGCTTTTTTACTTTTTTAAAATCTAAATTAAATTATTCTGGAATATAGGACTCTGTCAGTTCTATAAAGGTTTGAATATCTTCTTTGATGATATTGATTCCTTTTACCCAGAAATCAGTAGAAGTCAGATCGACATTCAAATGTTTTTTTGCAAGATCTTCTGTATTCATTGATCCAGTATCCTGGAGTAATGCAATATATTGATCTTCAAAATTCGATCCTGATTCTAAAGCTTGAGCATAAATCCCTAAACTGAATAAGTATCCAAACGTATAAGGGAAGTTATAGAAAGATATACCACTAATATAAAAGTGTAATTTACTTGCCCAGAAGCTTGGATGATAGGAAGCAAGACTATCTTGATATGCTTCTTTTTGAGCTTCTTCCATTAATTCATTTAATCGTTCAGCTGAAACTAGTCCTTTTTCACGTTCTCGGTAGAAATTAGATTCAAAAATAAATCGTGCGTGAATATTTAAAAACATTGCCAAAGAATTTTGTATCTTTGTATCTAGTAAAGCTATTTTATCTTCATTTGAAGTTGCGGATTTAACTGTTGCATCTGATACAACTAATTCGGCAAAAGTAGAAGCAGTCTCAGCAACATTCATCGCAAAGTGCTGTTTAAGATAAGGCAAATCAAAAATAACATGATTATGGAAGGCGTGTCCCAATTCATGAGCTAGGGTTGCGACTTCACCTGGTGAATTTGAATAGGTCATAAAAATACGAGATTCTTTTGAAACCGGCAACTCTGCGCAATATCCACCTGGAGCTTTTCCAGGGCGATCTTCTGCTTCAATCCAACGATTTTCGAAAGCCATTTTTGCAAAATCAGCCATCTTCTCACTGAATTTTCTGAAGTTTTCAATAATAAACGCTGCGCCTTCGTCAAAAGTATAAGATTTTGGTTCACTATTTCCAACCGTTACAGGAGCTTCGACATCTTGCCAACCTAATTTATCTTTTCCTAGTAAAGCTGCTTTTCTAGAGAGGTATGAAGTGAAAGGGTCTTTGTTATCAGTAATGGCTTGCCACATTGCATCCAGTGTCTCTTTTTTCATTCTACTTGCTTTTAATGGTTTTTCCAAAAAACTATCGATACCGTGGGCTTTATAATCAGTCAATCTGAATCCTGCAAGGTGATTTAATGTATCGGCATATAAATCTGCCTGATTTCCCCAGGCAGATTCCCATTTTGAAAATAAGGAAGCTCTTACGTCTGGGTTTGGATCATTATACATACGATTTTCTGCTTGTCCAGCAGATAGCAACTGTTCCTGGCCTTCTTTATCAGTTACTGAGATTTCGATTTTAGATACCAGGGTATCATAGTGTTGTTCCCAACCTTGAAATCCATCGACTGCTAATTTAGACAGTAGAGCTTCTTCTTTTTCACTTAATAATTTTTTAGCGTCTTCACGGTCTTCATTTAAATTAAAAGCGAATTCTTCAAATTCAGGTAAAGACAATAAAGACTGCCAGTCTTCATCTGATACTAAAGCCAACTTTTTATAAAACGGAACTGTAACAGTAGATAATTCACTATATAAGACAGAAATTCTTCCCAAAAGAGTTTTGGCTTTCCCATTATTAACATCGGCTGATAATGTACCATTAATGAACATACCCGCTTCGGAAATCTCAGGCTGGAGGTTGTTTAACGAATCTAATATGAGTTTCATTTTGTTATAATCAGGTTTATCTTGCTCTGGATCCCAAGCAGCAATTGTTTGTCCAAGTTCTGGAATTTGTTTTTCCCATTTTGATAATGCTTCTTCAAGTTCAGTAGAGTTTACACTCGGATAAATTGACTCTAAGTTCCATTTCATGCTATAACTCATTTTATCAATCCCTTTTTTTATTTATTTTTGTTAAATATATTTTGCAGTCAGCTCTAAATACTCATCAATATCTGTGTGTACCATATCGATAGCAGATTGCCAGAAATCCGGTTGCGTTAAGTCTACATTCAAGTGCTTTTGTGCTAATGCTTCTGTAGTCATACTAGCTGTGTCACGAAGCAAAGCAATATATTTTTCTTCGAAACCTGATCCTTCTTCAAGCGAACGAGCATAAATTCCTAAACTGAACAAGAACCCAAAGGTATAAGGGAAATTGTAAAAAGGGACACCGGTGTTGTAAAAATGCAGTTTGCTTGCCCAGAATGTCGGGTGATAAGTAGATAACGAATCCTGATAAGCTTCTTTTTGAGCATCGACCATTAGCTCTGATAAGCGATCATCTGTCACGATTCCGTTCTTGCGTTCCTCATAAAAAGCTGTTTCGAATAGATATCGAGAATGAATATTCATAAACATTGTTGCTGCACGAGCATTTTTGCTGTCTAATAGATTGATTTTTTCCGCTTCAGATGAAGCTTCACGAACAGTTGCATCTGAGATGACTAATTCTGCAAAGGTTGATGCCGTTTCAGCAACATTCATTGCATAGCGGCGATTCATAACAGGTAAGTCTCTCATGACATAGCTATGGAAAGCATGCCCCAATTCATGTGCTAAAGTGGAAACATTACCTGCTGAACCAGAAAATGTCATGAAAATTCGCGATTGTTCTGATTCGGGAAGATTGGCACAATATCCTCCAGGACGTTTTCCATCACGATCTTCTGCTTCGATCCAGCTATCTTCAAAAGCAGTTTTAGCCAGCTTTTGCATCTGATTACTAAAAGAAGAGAAGTTTTCCATTATAAATTCAGCTGCTTCGTCATATGAATAGTGACGAGGCTCGAAATCTCCTACAGAAACAGGCGCTGTAACATCTACCCATGATAACTTTTCTATACCCATCAATTGGGCTTTACGGTTCAAATATTCTACCACTTTAGGTTTATTTTTGGTAATGGTATCCCACATTATATCCAGTGTCTCTTTTTTTAGACGATTATATTCTAAAGGACGAGCCATGAAATCTTCTGTACCATGCAATTTATAATTTTCTAAGCGAAAACCTGCAAGATGATTGAGCGTATCTGCAAATAAAGAAGATTTACTTGCCCATGCAAGTTCCCACTTTTCAAGCATTTTCTGACGAGTTTCAGGATCTTTAGCTGATCCCATAAGATTGGCAGCTTGTCCTGCAGAATAAGAATTAACTTTTCCATCTTTATTCTCAAAATCAACTTGGACAGTTGCAACTAATGAATTATATAAATCACCCCAACCTTTGAATCCATCGTTAGTTAAAGCATTTATGACAGCTTCTTCATTTTGTGACAGCAGCTTTTTCCCTTGTTCTCTTTGTTCATTTAAAGGAAAGGCACTAGCATTAAAAGGTTCGATTTCTAATAAATCTGCCCAGTCAGCGTCATCAATTCCTACGTATTTTTTTGTAAGTACTGTGGTGCTATTACTTAAACTACTGTATAAAGTACTTAATTCATTAGTTAGTTTAGCAGCATTTTTGTCTCTAACATTGGCAGATAAAAGTCCTCGAGAAAAGGTCATAGCTTCTGAAAGACTATTTCCGATTTTTTCGCTTAAATTTAGAACTTCTTTTAAATGGTTATAATTTAAACGATCTACCTCAGGATCCCAAAGCTCAACAGTTTGATGAAATTGCTCGATCTGTTCTTTTAGAGTTTCGATCTTTGTACGTAATTCGGATGATTGACTTCCCCCTGTAAAAACTGAATCCATATCCCAATTAAGTTGATAACTCATAATATAACTCCCTCTCATATAAATTGTATACTTCTTTATTCTACAAGTTTTTCCTTTTCATATCCATATACATAAGCTAGAATATGTATATTCGATAGAAAGTAGGGTATCAAAAATGCGGAAAACTCATGAATGGAAAGATACAATATTTATTTTATTAGCATTTTGTATAATGATCTTATTATATTTTAGTTCTAGCATGTCTTATCAGGATCAGAATGTTCAGCCCTTTTTAGAGAGAATCTTATCAGGAGAACCGCTTAAAGGTCTACTGGAAGTGGTCAGATTTTCATACGCCGGTAATGAAGTCAGTATACAAGCATCTGGTTATGCAGGCTTTGTAGAATTCTTTATCCGTAAAGCAGCCCATTTTGGATCTTTCTTTTTGCTGGGTGTATTCTGGTTTTTAGGGCTGAAAAATAAAAGCAGCAGTTATATATTAGCTGCTTTATTAGCTTTGTTACTAGCTGCTGGATATGCCGGGTTTGATGAACTCAGACAATCGTTTAATCCAAATCGTACAGCTTTAATGGAAGACGTATACCTGGATTCATTAGGAGCGATGACGGGAATTGCCATCTCTTGGTTAATGAGCACAAGAGGGTCGAATAAGAAAAGTAACCGCAGAAAACTGAAGTTTAGATAAATAACAGATATAGAAAATGGAAGCGTTCAACAGGTGTTTGAACAAAATAAAAATTTTGCTATAATAAGATAGGTTCCAAGTCTGTTTGAAAATGTAAATAGGAAAGTAGGAATAAAGATGGCAGGACATTCGAAGTGGAAAAACATCCAACACCGTAAAGGTGCACAAGATGCCAAACGTGGAAAGATTTTCCAGAAACTATCAAAAGAAATTTATAAAGCAGCTAAAGACGGAGGTGGAGATCCCGAAACCAACGCAGCGCTTCGTTTAGCAGTAGATAAAGCAAAAGCAAACAACATGCCTAATGATAATGTAGATCGTGCAATTAAACGCGCCACAGATGCTGGTCAAGGAGATAACTTTGTTGAAGTCATGTATGAAGGGTATGGACCTAATGGGATTGCTGTTTTAGTAGAAGGTCTGACGGATAATTTGAATCGAACCAGTACAAATGTCAAAGTTGCCTTCAATAAAAATGGTGGATCATTAGGGGAAAAAGGCTCAGTGAACTATATGTTTGATCGTAGAGGTTATATTGCGATTGACAGAGAAGGTCTGGACGTAGACGAAGATACAATGTTGATGAGTGTACTAGAAGCTGGTGGAGAAGAATTAGAGACTTCAGATGAAGTATTTGAGATTTATACCGAGCCTCAAGATTTTACAGATGTACGAGATGCATTGACAGCAGCTGGCTACACATTAGATCAGGCAGAGTTAACTATGGTTCCACAAACGACTGTAGCAGTTCCAGAAGATAAAATCCAAACATTTGAAAACATGATTGATGCATTGGAAGACGATGATGATGTTAGTGAAGTTTACCATAACGCAGAGATTTAAGATAAAATCCAAATTATACGAACTACTGAAGGATGACATTTTGTCATCCTTTTTTTTATGAAATGAACTTCTCGAAATTTGAACAGTATATATAGATGAGAAGATAATTCTCAAACAGCAATATCAGAATTAAATACCTTATAAGTAAAAAGGAGGATAAAAGAAAAATGGAAATTGAATTATTTGCGAAACATTTAATTACACTAGCAGATTCATATGATACCAGTGATATTCATATCTTACCGGAAGAAAAGCACTATTCTGCTTACTTTAGACTATATGGAAGAATGGAGAAACAATTCTTCTTGGATATGGAAGAAGGAAAGAGGCTCATATCTTATTTTAAATTTATATCGAATATGGATGTAGGAGAACGAAGAAAACCGCAAAGCGGATCTTTATCGTATGAATTGAATAATAAATTTATTGATTTAAGATTTTCAACAATCACTAACTATCATGCGAAAGAATCATTAGTCATTCGTTTGCTGCAGGAAAAAAAGCGAACAGATCTGTATAAAAGTTCCTTCTTTAAATATGAACTTGAGCAACTGCAGACGCTGATGACTTTCAAAAGTGGCTTGATCGTTTTTTCAGGACCAGTTGATTCGGGTAAGACGACTACAATTTATCAATTAGTCAAAAACAGAATTTCAGATGACAAACAGCAGGTAGTCACAGTTGAAGATCCCGTAGAAATTCATGAAGAGCAGTTTCTGCAGACGGAAGTTAATGAAAAAGCAGGAATCACTTACGAGCATTTACTTAAATCAAGTCTTAGACATCATCCTGACGTCTTGATCGTCGGCGAAATCAGAGATGAAGAAACAGCGAAAATGGTCATTAGAGGCGCTTTAACAGGACATTTGATTATTGCATCAGTGCATGCCAAAAATGTTCAAGGAGTGGTTTCAAGGTTGATGGAATTGGGAATCTCAATTGAATTATTACAACAAACAATCATTGGAATTACTTTCCAGAAATTGCTTCCGATTTATTGCCCGCTTTGTGTTAAAAATTGTAGTCCCTATTGTACACATCTTTTTCAGAAACAAAAAAGAGCAGCATTATATGAAGTAAGGTCTGGAGAAAATTTGAAAATTCTGTTTGATCCTTCTTTTAAATTAAATCTGAGTGAAAAATTATCAGCAAACAGAGAGTTTAATCATTTATTAAGAAAGGTGCAAATGTATGGGTATATTTCAGAAAAAACTTACCAGCAATACTATATACCGTAGCCAAAAGGAAACCAGAGAACAAGGATTGTTTTTGAAGCGAATGGGAACATTACTCTTGGAAGGATTTTCGCTTAAAGAAGCACTCCGTTTCTTGTTAACGATCACAGACAGTAAGCAGGTGAAATGGGTAAAAGTAATTGAACAGAACGTAAATACAGGCAATTCATTGTTCCAGGGGTTGAGGGACGTTGGATTCAGTGACTTGATATGCACGCAAATCTATCTGTCTACGATACATGGGAAATTTTCTGAAACAATTTTTAAGGCTGGTGAGCAAATGATTGAATCAGCAAAAAGAAAGAAAAAAATACAATCGATTATCCAATATCCAATAATGCTCCTTATATTTATTGTGATTATGCTCTTTTCTATGCGTTATATTTTGCTTCCTCATATTAAAAGAATAGCTTCTCCAGAAGAAGCATCCCTAGGAGCAGGAACAAGATTGATTGTAGGTATCGTCGAGACTGCTCCTTATTGGATGCTTGGAACTGTCTTATTAATGACAGTAACATTTTTTGTACTCTCTATAATTACAAAGAAAAAATCAGCTATTGAAAAACTGAAATTCTATAGTAAAAATAGGCTGATACGTTCATACCTGCAACTATATTGGACAAGGTTTTTCACTCTTGAGTGGAGTCAGCTACTTAAAACTAACTGTACATTGATTCAAATTGTTCACTTGATGCAGGAAGATAAATCTTCAGTCCTATTTCGTGAAGTTGGTAGGTTAATTGAACATAAAATGAGAAAAGGATACTCGTTTAAAGAAGCGATTTCTTCCCTCGATTTTTTGAAGCCGGAAGTCGAGGAGATTATAATGCATGGAGAATTAACTGGAAGGATGGGAATTGAGCTAATGCTTTATTCTTCAGATTGTGAAGCAGAATTAAATCAAAAAATTGAAAGTATGATGGAACGTATTCAGCCGATCGTTTTTATATTTGTTGCGCTTATGATCATTGCAATTTATGCAGCACTGTTACTGCCTACGTTTTCAATAATGGAAGGACTGTAGAAAATGATAAAACAATTGAAAAATAAAGTACAAAACACACTAAAAGAAGAAAGTGCTTTCACCTTGATAGAAATGACTTTGGTCCTTTTCATTATTTCAGTATTGCTGCTGCTGATTATTCCAAATATCGGATCATATCAAGGGACAGCTCAAGATACAGGAAACAGTGCATTAGAAACTGTTGTTCAGACACAAATGGATCTTTACGAAATGGAAAAACACGCTGCTCCAAATACTTTAGAAGATCTTCATGGGGATGGATTTTTAAGCGAATCTCAATATAGCGAAGTGAAAAAATTGTTTACTATCGATTCTAATGGGAATCTAGTCAAATTGAATGGAGAATAATGGATTGATAAAGAAATTGCAAGAACAGAATGGATTTACTTTGATAGAATCATTAATTGTTTTAAGCCTAGTTGGTATATTCTTGCTCATACCCGTTATCCCATTTAATAAAATGGAAGCGGATATAGAAAATTCTTTGTTTTTTGAAGAACTACAGTCGAGTATAACACTTCTGCAGAATGAGTCAGTATTGAATGACGAATGGACAGAAATCGAAATGCGCCCGAATGCTCGTGAAATAGTTTTTAGAGTAATTGGAAAGCGAAACCATATACTTAATCGGTCTATAGCGTTACCTGATACAATAGAAATTTTAGGAGGTTCTAAAGTGTATAGATTTTTATCAGAGTCAGGAAATCAAGGGAATTTAAATAAGACAAGGTTTCAAGTAGGAGATAAATTTTACACACTCAGTTTTAAATTAGGAAGTGGACGATTTGAACTATCGGAAGAAAAATGATTTTTTAACTATTCAAGACGGTTTTATATTGTTAGAAAGTCTGGTGAGTTTGAGTTTACTGACTTTTATTTTGATGTTTTCTATTCCACTGACAGTAAATCTGATTTCTTATTTAGAAATGCAGAGAATTGAAGTTGAGATTGATCGGGCTTTATACGATTCATCAAGAGTTTGGCAGCGAAGAAACTCCTTTTCAGAATCTCATGAATCTTATAACCAAAGTTTAGACATTATAGAAACTGAAAATGCAATTACAGTGGAGGGGAACCAAGGTGCAGAAAAAAGACTGGAAGTCATATCTGTCAGTTGGAATGAATGATAGTGGATTCACGTTACTGGAGACAATGGTTGCTATAAGTCTAATGAGCCTTGCAATATTACTGCTATCCACTTTTACTGAACAGTCATCCAGAATACAAAAGGATATTAAGTCAGACAGGCAGATTGAGTGGCATCTTTTCCTGAATCAACTTGAATATGATTTAAGAGATAGCAAACTGATTTCTATTAGTTCAGAGAGATTTGTAGTTGAACGACCAAATAAAGAAGATGAAATCGAAAAAATTTCCTATGAAAGATACTATAAACTGCTTAGAAGAAAAGTTGGAAATGAAGGACATCAACCTGTTTTGACCAGGTTGAGAGAAATCCACATGAAAAGTAAAGAAGATCAGCTATGGATAGCTGCTACTTTTCAAGATGGAGAATCATATACTGCTAGTCTGTTGTTGCCGCTAAAAGAAGAGGAGCAGTTTAGTGATGGAAAATGAAAAAGGAAGTATTCTGATATCGACTTTATTATTTGTCTCGGTATCCGCTGTTCTTATAGTAGGTATTGCTAAGGTTGTAAGTACGCAAACAACTCAATTAAAACAAATACAATATAGTTATGAAGCTAGAAGTATGATTTCTATGACAGAGACAATTTTATTTGAAGAGCTCAAACAGAATCTGGAATTAAAAAATGGAAAGGTAATGTTTAATAATGGAGAAGTAAAAATTACGAAACAATCAGACAAGATTTTTTTGCTAAAAGCATCATTAGACGATGGGTATGCTGTAAGTAAAGAGTGTAGTATAAATACAGAATAGAAAAATGCATAATGACAAAATACAACAATATTTTGAAGAGATTTACTTGATCATTGATCTGGTTGATCTCTTCAATACATAGGTGACGTTTATTCATAGCAATAAAACTTATTCAAATCTGTAAAATATTCAAATCTTTAATTTGAAATTTATACTGAAAATATGATAACCGTATAGGGAATGCATAGTTACGTTTCTTTTTTTTCAATGGTTTGTTATAATGAAGAATGTAAAGACAACTCTTACTATCCACTATATTTATCCATTTTTATAGTGAAGATAATGGATGAATAGAAACGGATAGTCCATGCTGATATGGAAAAGAGATAATTAATTAGATAGGGTGTTTAGATGTCACGAGTAAAAAATATACAAAGAAAACTGAATGAAAAACAGATTGATGCTCTGCTTGTTACCAGTAGTTATAATCTGGAATATGCTTCAGGCTTCACCGGGACAACAGGATTGAGTGTGATTACGGCGGATAAAGCACTATTTGTGACTGATTTTCGTTATACTGAACAAGCTGCTAAACAGGCGGTAGGATTTGAAATCATACAAAATACAGGTTCGATATATGATGAAGTTGCTCAAATCATTAAGGATGAAAATATTACTAAATTAGGTTTTGAAGAAAATCATGTAACATATGCTACTTATCAGTCAGTGAAAGAATTGTTTGACTGTACGCTTGTCCCAGTGAGCACGCTCATTGAGGAATTAAGAGAAATTAAAGATAGAGATGAAATAGATTTGATTCAAAAAGCCATTAATATTACCGAAGCGGCTTTTGAGCATATATTATCTTATATCAAACCTGGAATGACTGAGATTAAAGTTGCAAATGAACTTGATTTTTTCATGCGCGAAAAAGGCGCTACTGGTGTATCTTTTGATACAATCGTAGCCAGTGGTGTTCGTTCTGCTATGCCTCATGGTGTTGCAAGTGATAAAGTGATTGAAGCAGGAGATATGATCACAATCGATTTCGGCTGCTATTATAAAGGCTATGTATCTGATATGACTCGTACATTCGCACTAGGAGATCCTGGTGAGGAATTAAAAAAAATCCATCAAATCGTTTTAGAAGCAAACCAAAAAGTTACAGAGGCTGCTAAAGCTGGAGTAACTGGAGCTTATCTAGATAATATTGCAAGAAGTTACATTACTGAACAAGGCTATGGAGATGCATTTGGACATTCAACTGGTCATGGTATTGGACTTGAAGTACACGAAGGACCTGGTATTAATTTTAAGAATGACCAACCTTTAGTAGTTGGGAATGTAATTACTAACGAACCTGGTATTTATATCCCGGGATTAGGTGGAGTCAGGATAGAAGATGATCTTTTGATTACTGAAGAAGGTAACCTTAATTTAATGAAGTCATCTAAGGAATTGATTATTTTATAAACGACTATTCTTTCAATAAATCTTAAAATAAAGTAATATACTTTATCGGTGTATTAAAGCATTATTGCCAGAATCATGGTACAATAATCATATATATATTAAAGAAATTCATATAAAAAGTGGTATTAAAACCAATTTAAAATGCAAGTAATGATAAGAACCCCCTAGGAGGAAACATAAATAATGATTTCAACAAATGAATTTAAAACAGGACTAACCATCCAATATGATGATAATATCTGGAGAGTAATTGAATTTCAACACGTAAAGCCAGGTAAAGGAGCAGCTTTCGTTCGCTCTAAACTAAAAAACTTACGTACTGGTGCTGTACAAGATAAGACTTTTCGCGCTGGTGAAAAAATGGAAGCAGCACATATAGAAAATAAAACAATGCAATATTTGTATGATAATGCCGGAAGTCATGTGTTTATGGATTCCGAAACATATGAACAACTTGAAATTCCTCAAGAACAGATTACGGATGCTTTAAAATATATGAAAGAAAATATGCTTGTGGATATCATGATGTTTGGAAATGAAGTATTAGGAGTGGAATTACCTACTAAAGTAGAACTTAAAGTAGTAGAAACTGAACCGGGCATTCGCGGAGATACTACTTCAGGTGGATCTAAACCGGCGACTCTTGAAACTGGAGCAGTTGTAACTGTGCCTTTGTTTGTAAATAAAGATGATGTATTAATCATTAATACGTCAGAAGGAACATATGTCTCACGTGCTTAGTTGAATTGATATTAAATGATAAATAAAGAAGGAGGAATAAAAGTGGTAGAACAAACGCATATTACTAAACATAATATCAACCCTTATGGCGAAATTGAAGTTGCTCCCGAAGTGCTGGAAGTTATTTCTGGTATAGCAGCTAATGAAGTTGACGGCGTATACGCTATGCAAGGTAGGTTCACAACAGAATTTAAATCAATATTTGGAAAAACAAGTCATAATAAAGGTGTTCATCTTGTTTCTAACGAAGAAGGATTAAAAGTAGAAGTTTATTGTTACTTTAAGTACGGCGTTAACGTACCCAAAGTGGCGCTTGATATTCAACAACGCATTAGAGAACAAGTATATCATATGACAGAAATTGAGCTGTCAGAAATCAATATTCATATTGTAGGAATTGTCCCTGAAAAATCAAATCTCCAAGAACTATTTGAATTGGAATCGGAAGAAGATGAGGAAAAGTGAGAACGGTTAGGCGTGTGATTCGGGAAAAAGCCTTTCAGTCTCTTTTCCAGTTGTCCACAGATATTGATTGTACATTTGAGGAAGTAATTCAGTACTCTTTAGAAAGTGAACTGGATATGAAAAAAGAATTCAGTTTAGAAGAAGCAATGAAGCAGGTATTACCACAAGATAAAAACGGAAATCAGATCGTTAAGGATGCATTGGATTATCTATCTATACTCGTCTCTGGTGTTAAAGAAAATGAAAGTGTAATAGATGAAACAATCACTAAGCATTTGAAAAGCTGGACACTGTCTAGACTAGAAAGAACTAATTTACTGATTTTAAGATTAGCTGCTTATGAATTGTTGTACCAAAAAGAGATAGATAAACGTGTTGTAATGAATGAAGCAATTGAATTAACGAAAGACTTTAACGATCAGAAAGCCAGCAAATTTGTTAATGGAGTACTTCAAAGCATTGTTGATACGCAATCTTAATACTATTTTCTAATTAAAAAAGTAGTGACTCCAAAATGTACACATCAACTTAACTTCTAAAGTTTACGGCTATGTCTTAGTGGAAGATATAAAGACAGTCAAAATTAAGAGGGAAGAAAAAGGAGTGCAGTGAGCTATAAGCATTCCTTTTTCTTTGCTCTATTTCTTTTTTGAAAAATAGAAACGTATAGAGAGGAGGATAATAGATTGAACGAACAGTACCTGACGATTTCGCAATTAACCAAATATGTAAAAAGGAAATTTGATAACGATCCCTATATGGAAAGAGTTTTTTTAACTGGTGAAATTTCTAATTTTAATCGTAATCGTAAAAATAGTCATCAATATTTTAGTTTGAAAGATGAACAGGCAAAAATATCAGCGGTGATGTTTTATGGAGATTTTAAAAAGCTGAAATTCCAGCCTGAAGAAGGTATGAGTGTATTGGTAATTGGCAGGGTTTCGGTTTACGAAAGAACAGGATCATACCAAATTTATATTGAACATATGGAACCTGACGGAATAGGTGCTTTATATCAGGCTTATGAAGAATCTAAAAAGAGACTTTCAGCAGAAGGTGTTTTTGATCAATCACGTAAACAAAGTCTTCCAAGGTTTCCAAAACGAATAGGTGTGATCACAAGTCGAAGCGGTGCGGTAATTAGAGATATTATTACTACAGTTAATAGAAGATTTCCCTCTGTTCAACTTGTTTTATTTCCTACGTTAGTACAAGGAGAAAAAGCCGCTGGATCTATCGCTGAGAATATTCAAGCCGCAGATGCAAAAAACAATTTAGATATTCTGATAGTAGCTAGAGGCGGTGGCTCTTTTGAAGACTTATGGCCATTTAACGAAGAAGTTGTAGTTAGAGCCATAGAAGCTGCGAATACACCAGTTATTTCATCAGTAGGACATGAAACGGATACGACTTTATCTGATTTAACAGCTGATGTTAGAGCTGCTACGCCGACTGCAGCTGCCGAACTAGCAGTTCCTGTCTTATCAGACGAGCTAATAAAGATAGAACAGCAAGAACATCGTTTGTTTAGATCTTATAAAAATCAGATTTCAGCACTAAAAGAAAGATTAGAAAGAATAGAACGGTCTTATATTTTTAGACAGCCGCAACGGCTTTATGAAGGGTACAGCCAGAATGTAGACCAACTACAACAACAATTGATCCAAGTTATGAAAGAAAAAATTCTACTATTAAATCAAGATAGTAATTTATTAACTCAAAGATTAAAGGCTCTTGATCCAACTCAATCAATTGAACTATATAAACGAAATGTGGAGCAGTTGGAAAAACAACTCCTTAGAGCACAAAAGCAAATTGTTCAGCAATCTGATAAACAGTTGACCTATTACATTCAATCTTTAGAGCATCTATCTCCATTGAAAATTTTAGGCCGAGGTTATTCATATGTAAGAAAAGATAATCAAGTAATTAAAACTACAAAGTCTTTATCAGTTTCTGATAAAATTTCAGTACAGATGTCAGAAGGATCATTTACAGCAGAAATTACCGATATAGAAAAAGAAAATTAATTTTTTGAAAGTGAGGATCAGTATGGCAAAAGAAGTGAACTTTGATACAGCTTTAAAGCAATTAGAAGAAATTGTTTCTAAATTAGAACAAGGGGATGTTCCTTTGGAAGAAGCGTTAGATCAATTTCAAGAAGGGATCAAGTTAAGCAGACAATGTAAAAAAACCTTGCTAGCCGCTGAAGAAACGATGACAAAGATTATCAATGAAAATGGTGAAGAAGAACCATTTGAAGAAGATCTAAATAATCAAGAAAAATAGGAGTGAATAAATGAAGTTTCAAGAATTTTATCAAAATGAATTTGATGGTTTTGAAGAATACGGTCTTAATCTAATAGCACCTAAAAGCGGAACGGTCATTGAAGAAGCTATGTCTTATTCACTTACAGCAGGAGGAAAGAGACTTCGTCCCATGCTGCTTCTTGCAGTTATTAAAGCCTATGGAAAAGATCTGGTTCAAGGTTATCCTGCAGCAGCAGCATTAGAATATATCCATACTTATTCATTGATACATGATGATCTTCCAGCAATGGATAATGATGATTTACGCAGAGGTAAACCGACTAGTCATATTAAATATTCAGAATCAACGGCGATTCTAGCTGGTGATGCATTGTTGACGAAAGCTTTTGAACTGATCACTATTGGAAATCTTTCTGCTGAAAAAAAAGTAACGTTAATCAGAGAGCTAGCAATCTGTTCTGGTTATGAAGGAATGATTGGTGGTCAGCAAGCAGATATAGATGGTGAAAATAATAGTCTGTCCATTGACGAATTAGAAGCGATTCATGCACGAAAAACCGGGGAATTATTACGCTTTTCTATGTTTGCCGGTGGTATAATTGCAGATGCGGATAAGGAATCGTTAACTCTATTAGAAGACGTAGCGAGAAAAATAGGAGTTGCTTATCAGATTAGAGATGATTTATTAGATGTTGTAGGTGACGCTGAAGAACTGGGGAAAGCAACTGGAGCTGATAATAAATTAGGAAAGAGTACTTACCCTGCTTTGCTGGGACTTGACCCGGCATTTGAAAAATTAAGCTCAGAATTGGAGAAAGCCAAAGAAAATGTCAGTAAAATCAGCGATAAATCTCCTTCATTTGATGAAGAAATACTCTTGACATTTATTGATTCTTTGTCAATTACTAATGATAGATGAAATAAATTAAAAGTGAGTGTTTCTGATTGAAAGGAGAAGTATCTTTGAAAAAGCAACGAGCTGACAAATTATTAATCCAGCAAGGATGGGTAGAAGATAGCGAAAAAGCTAAAAGAGTAATTATGTCTGGAAAGGTCTATACTCGTGAGGAAGTACAAGTGCTCACTGCAGGAGAAAAATTGCCTCTTTTTACTGAACTTTATATTAAAGGAAAACAGTTAAAATATGTTAGTCGTGGTGGGTTGAAGTTAGAAAAAGCAATTGATCTTTATAAATTAGACTTAGAAGATAAAATAGTATTAGATATTGGTTCTTCAACGGGTGGCTTTACAGATGCTGCATTGCAGAACGGAGCTAAAAAAGTCTATGCGGTAGATGTGGGTACCAATCAGTTAGCATGGAAATTGAGAAATGATGAGCGTGTTATCGTAATGGAACAGACTAATTTCAGACATAGCAAATTAGAAGATTTTATTGAAGGACGGCCGCAGTTTGCAACAATAGATGTCTCTTTCATTTCCCTGAAACTCATATTACCAGTCTTGAGACCAATCATAGAAGCTGAAGGTGAAGTTATAGCGTTAATCAAACCTCAGTTTGAAGCGTTTAAAGAAGAGGTTGGAAAAAATGGAATTATAACAGATAGTGCGGTCCATAAGCGGGTGTTGGGAGATATACTTTCATTCGTATATCAGCATGAATATACATTATCTGGATTGACAATTTCCCCTATTACAGGAGGTAAAGGAAATATTGAATTTTTAGCATATTTAAAAAATATCAAATCCAAAACTGATTTAAATACAGATGTAATTGAAAAGGTTTTAAATAGCGAAGAATATAGTTTGAAAAAAAATTAGATGGGTAATCGTAATTTTTTTAATCAGTTCAGAAAATAATATTGATTGATCAACTTATCACTTTTATCTGTGAGAGTTCTAGAGTATACTATAAAATAAGTGTATGTATAAATATACTCTATATGTATGCATAAACTGAAAAATCTTATAAAAAAAATATAGCCCATACTTACTAACAACTATTGATTTAGTGTACTAGTACTTAGAGTAGGAGTGATAATAGTGAAAAAAAAGGAACGACATCATTTACTAAAACAATTAGTTCAACAAGAGACAATTCAAAAGCAAGAAGATTTTGTTGATATTTTACTTGAACGGGGAATTGAAGTAACTCAAGCAACGATCTCTCGCGATATTAAAGAGATGCAGTTGATTAAAGTTCCTTCTCAATCGGGAGGATATCAATACAGCTTACCTCCAGAAATGAATTTTAATATATCAAAAAAATTATCTAGATTGATGAAAGATGCTTTCGTATCAATTGATACACAAAAAGAATTTGTTATTATAAAAACATTACCTGGAAATGCTTTTGCATTAGGAACTTTAATTGAAACGGCGAATTATGAAGAAATATTTGGCTGTATCTCTGGAGATAATTCAGTACTCATTATTTGTAGATCAGAAGACCAGGCAGATACATTCCAAAGAAGAATGATTTCATTTGTATAAATCAATCAAAATGTCTATTCAATTTTAGAGTGGGAGGGTTTGCTTTGCTGCAAGCATTGCATATTCAGAATTTTGCTATTATTCAAGAATTATCATTAGACTTCAGCCAGGGAATGACCGTATTGACTGGCGAAACCGGTGCAGGTAAATCAATTATAATTGATGCAGTTGGACTACTTGCTGGTGGCAGAGGATCGGCAGAATTTGTAAGATACGGTACAAAAAAATGTTTATTAGAAGGCCACTTCTCTTTGAACGAAAATCAAGAAGTTATAAAGCTGCTTGATGAACATGCGATTGATTCAGAGGATCATGTTATCATGATCCAGAGAGAAATTTTTGCTACAGGGAGAAATGTTTGTCGTGTTAATGGAACGATTGTAACGATATCTGTTTTAAAAGAAATTGGAAATGCATTGATCGATATACATGGTCAGAATGAACATCAGGAACTGATGGTACCGGAAAGTCATATTGAATTACTTGATCAATATGGCGATAAAGATTTAGCAACAGCAAAAAAACACTACAAAGAATACTATAAGCAGTATAAAGCTGTAAAAAAAGAACAAAATGAATGGCAGTATAATGAACAAGAGCTAGCTCAGAGAATGGATATACTAAGGTTCCAGGTTGATGAAATAGGGGAAGCACAGCTTGAGGATCATGAGGAAGAAACCTTAAAAGAAGAAGAGCAAAAGCTTTCAAATCATCAATCAATAGTTGAAGCTCTTTCATCTAGTTACAATGCACTCCAAGGAGAAGAAATTAGTGGGTTGGATCTCGTTGGACAGGCAATGGATAGTTTGTCTTCGATAGAAGGAATGGATGATAAATTTAAACAAATCTCTGATACAGTTTCGGCTGCCTTTTTTCAGATTCAAGAAGCTTCAAGTGATATTTATAATGAAATGGATAATTTGGAATACGACGAAGAACGCTTAAATGATATTGAGACAAGGTTGAATCTTATTCAGCAACTCAAACGGAAATACGGACAGTCGATTGAAGAAATCAAAGCCTTCTATGACAAAGCGGTAGCCGAACTAGAAAAAATAGAAAACCGCGAAGGCCAGATGGATCATTTAAATAAGAAGATAAAAGATTTAGAAGCTAAATTGTTGAAAGAGGCTTACGAGTTATCTAAATACAGAAGACAAGCAGCAAAAAGATTAGAAAAAGCTATACATGAGCAATTAAAAGAATTATTTATGGATAAAGTTATTTTTTCGGTAAATTTCAGTAAAGAAATGAAAGAATTTGTAATCAAAGATGCTTATGAAAATGGGATGGATAAAGTGGAATTC
The DNA here is from genome assembly GCF_900114235.1 of Marinilactibacillus piezotolerans. GTDB lineage: Bacteria > Bacillota > Bacilli > Lactobacillales > Carnobacteriaceae_A > Marinilactibacillus > Marinilactibacillus piezotolerans. The sequence goes on from NZ_FOSJ01000009.1 coordinate 26,242, forward strand.
TATGTAGCTACCAACCCGGGAGAACCTTTAAAGCCTTTGGTAAAAGTTGCCTCTGGTGGAGAATTATCGAGAATGATGCTAGCAATGAAAACAATTTTCTCTAAAGAGCAGGGAATGACAAGTATTATTTTTGACGAAGTGGATACGGGTGTAAGTGGTAGAGTTGCTCAGGCAATAGCAGATAAAATATATTCTGTAGCACAATATTCTCAAGTATTATGTATTACTCATTTGCCCCAAGTAGCTGCGATGGCAGATCAGCATCTTTACATCAGTAAAGTAATAGTGGACGAAAGAACTAGTACACACGTTGAAAAACTAAGTGAGGGCAGTAAAGTTGAAGAAGTGGCTCGTATGCTTGCGGGAAGCGAGATTACAAAGTTAACGATTGACACTGCTAAGGAGCTTTTAATATTAGCTTCTAAGAAAAAAGCAGATAAATACTAATAAAAAATAGAAAAAGTCATGGAAAAATATCCATGACTTAACTTTACATTATAGCGCCTAATAGGGATGCTATGGCTGGAACAGCCATAGTGATGACCATTGCCCAGATAATGATTTTAGTAATGACGTTTGATTTTTTATTTTTATCGTTTTTTGCCACGAGTCTACACCAGCTTTCTTATTGATGGTTATTATTCGTTATTAGTGTAAGCAAAATGAGCTTTTTTTTCAAGAGTGTAGAAGATTGTTTTAAAAATGTTCAAAGTTTGATACTATAAAGCTAAGCAATAAAAGTATTATGCGCGATCAGTCGTTTTAATATTGATGAGGGTGTATACTTTAATCATAACGTTGGGAATTTGATCAGATAGATTGAGTAGATTCGAATAAAGGCATAACTTTTGTTCTGTGTTCTGACTGTACTTAGTCTTCAAGATCATCCTGAGAGGAGAGTTAAATAATTTGAGTAAACAACAAGTCGGCGTAGTCGGTATGGCAGTAATGGGGAAAAACCTTGCTTTAAATATTGAAAGTCGCGGATACAGTGTATCCATCTATAATCGTACTGGATCAAAAACAGATGCAGTAATCGCTGAAAATCCAGGTAAGAATTTAGTCGCAACACATGAGTTAAAAGAATTCGTTGATTCATTAGAGAAACCTCGTAGAATCTTGTTAATGGTTCAAGCAGGTAAAGGAACAGATGCCGTTATCCAACAACTTCTTCCTTTCTTAGACAAAGGAGATATCCTTGTAGATGGAGGAAATACGTTCTACAAAGATACAATTCGTCGTAGTGAAGAATTAGCAGAATCAGGAATTAACTTTATTGGAACTGGTGTATCTGGCGGAGAAGAAGGCGCACTAAAAGGTCCTGCAATCATGCCGGGTGGACAAAAAGAAGCGTATGACTTAATCGCTCCTATTTTAGAGAAAATCGCTGCTAAAGCACCTGCAGACGGTGAACCATGTGTAACATACATCGGCCCTAATGGTGCTGGACATTATGTAAAAATGGTTCATAACGGTATCGAGTATGGAGACATGCAGTTGATTGCTGAAGCCTATCATTTGCTTCGTGATGTTGCAGAATTAACCAATGAAGAAACAGCTGAAGTCTTCCGTGAATGGAATACGACTGAACTAGATAGTTTCTTGATTGAAATTACTGCAGATGCATTAACGAAAAAAGATCCAGAAACTGGTCAGCCAATGGTTGATGTTATTTTAGATCGTGCTGGAAACAAAGGTACAGGTAAATGGACTTCTCAAAGCGCGTTGGATCTTGGTGTACCATTACCATTGATTACTGAATCTGTATTTGCTCGTTATATCTCAGCGTTGAAATCAGAACGTGTTGCTGCAAGCAAAATTTTACCTAAACCAGATAAAAAAGCCTACGAAGGCGACAAGAAAGAATTAGTAGAAAAAATTCGTCAAGCATTATACTTTAGTAAAATCATGAGTTATGCTCAAGGTTTTGCACAAATGGGGACAGCTTCCAGAGAATACGGCTGGGATCTGAAATATGGTGAAATCGCAAAGATTTTCCGAGCAGGATGTATTATACGTGCGGGCTTCCTTCAAAAAATCACTGAAGCCTATGATAGAACTCCTGAATTGAAAAACTTAGTACTAGACGAATATTTCATGGACATTACTAAAAATTATCAACAAGCAGTTCGTGATCTTGTTGGAGTAGCTGTTCAATCTGGTGTTCCTGTACCAGCATTTTCTTCAGCTATTGCGTACTACGACTCTTATCGTACAGAAAACTTGCCAGCTAATATTATCCAGGCACAACGTGACTACTTTGGAGCACACACTTACGAACGTACAGATAAAGAAGGTACTTTCCACTTTGACTGGTACGGAGATAACGGACAAGAGCAGTGGGATTGATTTGTTCTCACTAGTAAATTTATGAAGTTAGGCGTATAAGAAAAAATGTGGGATCCACTTTTTTGGATCTCGCATTTTTTGTGCGCATAGACTGAAACAAATGATAAATTCAGATATTAGAATAAAATTAGAAAAAATTATAAGCTTGCATTTTTTCTATCTGTAAACTATGTTAAACTAGTTGTGTATAGATAGTCAGAAAAGTCCATACGCAAATTCTTATTCTTTTTTAATTTATCTAGAAAATAACAAATGAATAAAATCGTATTAAAAAAACTAAAAGATAGCTAGGAGCTGAAAAAATGGGTAAAATTTTAATAATTGAAGATGAAAAAAACCTTGCTCGTTTTGTTGAATTAGAATTGAATCATGAAGGATTTGAGACTGAAGTGCGTTTTAATGGACGTACTGGTCTAGAAGCTGCCCTTGATGAAAACGAAGTATGGGATATTGTATTGCTTGATTTAATGTTGCCTGAGTTGAATGGGATAGACGTTGCCCGACGTATACGTCAAGTAAGCAATGTTCCAATTATAATGATGACAGCGAGAGATTCTGTCATTGATCGCGTTTCAGGATTTGACCATGGTGCAGATGACTATGTTGTAAAACCTTTCGCAATTGAAGAATTATTAGCAAGAATGCGCGCATTACTTAGACGTATTGAAATAGAAACAGAAGAAAATGCCAACAGACAAACAACTGTAACGTATAAAGATTTAACTGTTGAAAAAGAAAATAGAGTTGTACGTCGCGGAGAAGATGTAATTGAATTGACTAAACGTGAATATGAATTATTAGTTGAGTTAATGGAAAATGTCAATGTTGTATTATCCAGAGAAGTACTCCTCAACAAAGTATGGGGATATGAAACAGAAGTGGAAACTAACGTAGTTGATGTTTATATTCGTTATTTAAGAAATAAAATTGATGTTCCAAATCGAGAAAGTTACATTCAGACTGTACGTGGCACAGGGTATGTGATGCGCACGTGAATCGGTCGTCAGCTGTAGAAAATGCACTTAACCAGAAAAAACGAATTTCATTAAGATGGAAATGGACAACTGGTGCAGCTATCGCAATATTTTTAACATATACGATTTTTTCTACAGTCTTGTATGTTACTTTTCAACAGATTATGCTGGAGAATGAAGAAGATTCACTGAGAGAAACGGTTCAAAGCCTATCAGATCGCTTTGGTCAACAATATTATGCTTTGACAGAAGAATCAGTGGCTGAAACTCTTGAACTTCGTCAGTTGCAGCTGCTGCCATCTTATTCTGAGCAAACTGGTCCTGAAACAACAGAAGAAAGTATATTATCAACTACCCCTTTGAGTACTAGTCATGGGGGTATGTTTATACGAGTATATGATCCTGATGGTGAATTGTTATATGAATCTTCCACAGTTGAAGCGTCGTTTGAACGAACAGATAAAATGAGAATTGATACAATCGATGGACCTAACGGAGAAGCATTCTCAGCTCGTACGCCTATTTTTTCTTATCTGAATAATGAACATATTGGGTATTTGCAAGTAGTCAATACACTTGAATCGTATCACAGATTATCCAACAGTATTTTAATGGCTATTCTAGTTACAGGTTTAATCGCATTAATGTTTAGTGCCATTATTGGGTATATTATTGCTCGTAGATTTTTACAACCCATTAGAAAAATTACTGATGCTATGAAAACAATTGAAAGAGAACCTGAGTCTCTTGATAGGATTGATGTTGGGGATGGACAAGATGAATTAACAGATCTTGCAAATGCCTATAACAGCATGTTGAATCGAATGCAGAGAAATATTGAACACCAGAAGCAGTTTGTAGAAGACGTTTCACATGAATTGAGAACCCCTGTTGCTGTAGTAGAAGGGCACTTGAAATTGCTGAATCGTTGGGGAAAAGATGATCCAACAGTGCTGGAAGAATCTCTAGATGCTTCGCTGCAAGAAATTGGAAGAATGAAAAGTTTAGTTCAAGAAATGCTTGACCTTTCCAGAGCAGAACAAGTTGAGATCCATTATAAAAATGAACAGACACCAGTGCGTCAGATTATCAATGCAACATATAATAATATCAAGTTAGTTCATCCGGATTTCACTTTTATTTTAGATGATGACTTGAGAAAAGAAGTATACGTTAATATTTATCGAAATCATTTAGAACAGATCCTTATTATTTTACTAGATAATGCAGTAAAATACTCCACAGATAGAAAAGAGGTACACATATCAGTATCGCTGGATGAGAGAAATGTTCAGATTGCCATTCAAGATTATGGTGAGGGCATGTCGGAAGAAGACACTGAGAAAATTTTTAATCGTTTCTATCGCATTGATAAAGCTAGAAGTCGATATAAAGGTGGAAATGGATTGGGACTTTCCATTGCAAAACAATTACTTGAAGGATATAAGGGAAAGATCTGGGCTGAAAGTGTATTAAATCATGGTTCTATTTTTAGAATCATTTTACCGATTTTGAAAACCACTAATGAAAAAAGTACATTAGAAAAAGAGTCACAAGCGAAGGAATAACCTCACTTGTGACTCTTTTATTTGTCATCTCTTTTGTTTGCCTTGATTTCTTTTATTTTTACTTTCAAATGGACTTGCGTTTTTCTTATTTCGGTTTGATGAAGAAGCATTTTGACTATTATCTACTACTTTTTCTGCTTCTTTACGTGGTTTACGTTTGCGTTCTACTACTTGTACTTCACCATGTTTTTCTTTCAATTCTGCTTGAACTTTAGGCTTGTAATAAAAAGTTGTAATTACAGATTGCGCGATGGCTACGAAACCACCGACGAGCCAATAGAGTGTTAAACCAGCAGGACTTGAGAAGGATATGAACAACAGCATGATCGGATTCATTAGCATCATAGTGTTAGACTGTTTTCTTTGTTCTTCGGGCATCCCTAAAAGCATAACTCTTGACTGGATATAGTAGACAGCCCCGGTTGCGAGAGCAAGTAATATACTACGCTCACCTAATCCTATCCCTAGAAAAGATGCATTTTGGATAGATTCAGACATTCTGATTGCTTGGTACATTGCTGTGAAGACGGGCATCTGAATGAGCAAAGGCAAACATCCACCAAGTCCACCAAGCATATTCACATTGTTCTCACGGTAAAGCTCCATTAACTCTGCTTGGAGTTCTTGTTTTTGTTTTGGATCAGCTGCTTCTTTCATTTCAGCTTGAATTTCATCAGCTGCTGGTTTTACCACGGACATTTTGACTTGCTGTTCCATAGTAGCCCGTTGTTGACGAATACTTAAAGGTAAAATCAATATTCTTACGATAATAGTGATGGCAATAATGGCTAAGCCATAGCTGCCGAAGATACCGTGCAGCAATTCAATGAACTGTTGGGTAGGTAATACCAGATAGTCATATAAGAATTGAGAGATTGATCCAGCAGGATTGCCAGACTCATCAATACGAATACAACCAGCCATGAATAACATTAAAGATAACATTCCGCCGGAAAGTATCCACTTTTTTGTTCTAGTTTTCAATTTAATTCAATCCTTTGATTAATTAGTGAGGTGCTAAAACGCCAATTCTCACTATACCTTATAAAGTTGAATAATTCAATTAGACTGAGAAAAATTCGATTTTTCTTCAATGTTTTTATCAAATTTGACTACAACCTTGTCAACTTGAGCTGCTGGACTCGGTCCTTTACTCAAGGCTTCGATAAATTGATTAATTTGTTCAGCAGATCCTACGGCTTCTGAATAAACTGATCCATCGTTTTCATTTCTGACAATTCCTGTCACTCCAATCTCATCGGCTGTCTGTTTAGTAGTGAAACGAAAACCTACACCTTGTACAGCTCCGTAGATTTTAACGGATACTTTAACTTTATCAAGGTTTTTATCCCTTTCATTAATATATTCAATCTCAGCAGCTTCGGTATTTTTTTGCCCTTTTTTAAAAAAACCATCAAAAATCGATCCCATTTTTCTTCCTCCTTAAGCTTTTTTAGATATACTTAGTTTACAGGTAAACGAACTGAAACGTCAAAAGTAATGAAGTGTGCTGTATAATGAATAAGGATAGGCAGAACAAACTTTCGCACCTTTTTGTTTCATGTTATAATAATCAAGAATGAAATCAACTTAAGGAGTTAATTAGAATGGCTCGAGCACGTAAAAGAGGTAGACCTAAAAAGAAAAAAGCAACAGTATCAACAGAATTAATAGGAGTGATCCTGCTTGTAATCAATTTCCTGGCAATCGGTCAATTCGGATTTGTCGGTCGTTTTTTTGCAAATATTTTGCGTTTCTTTGTTGGAGAGACCTACATAATGGCATCTGTTGCAATGGTTATAATTGGAATTTATTTATTGATTAAAGGAAATCGTCCTAGCCTTAAAAATCCTAAATGGATTGGTAGCTTTCTTGTGTTTTGCGCTCTAATAGTCTGGCAGCATGCTCAGTTGTTTTCTCCCATAATGAGTGCTGATGTCAATATTATTAATGCAACTTGGAGGATGTACATCCCGCAGTTTAAAAGTATTGCAATTGGACAGAATATCGGTGGAGGTATGATAGGCGCAGTACTATATGCAATCAGTTACTTTTTATTTTCTTCAGTCGGAACCTATTTGATGATGATAGTCTTAACTTTTATAGGAATTATGACATTTTTCCAGTTTTCCTATAAAAATTTATTAGAAAAGTTTCGCATCGGTGGACGAAACATAAAGAACTTTATTAAAGCTAAGATTACCTCGTTTAAAGAAAGTCAGAATAAACGAAAAGTAAATAAAGAAAAATCTAAAAGTATTAAGAAAAAAAGTGTAAATAAAGACACTGTTAATACTGAAATTCCTGCTAGTGATGATCTGGCAGAATCTGCTGCTGATGGAAAAACAGATCAAGAAGAAGTAGAGGATACACCAACAGGACAGATGGCATTGAAAATTGAAGGCTTTCAACAGAAAAATGTCGAAAGAAATGAAAAAGAAGAACAGGCACAGTCTGATGAGGGAACGGTCGATTTCGAAATCGGAGAAGAAGAAAATGAGCAATATAAAATGCCTCCGATATCACTCTTGAATCAACGTGAAGCAGTCGATCAGTCATATGAATATTCACTTATTCAAGAAAATGTTAAAAAATTAGAAGAAACATTTGAAAGTTTTGGTGTTAAAGCAACCGTTACAAAAGCAAATCTAGGTCCTGCTGTTACAAAATATGAGATACAGCCCGCAACAGGTGTTAAAGTCAGCAAAATTGTTGGTTTGACAGATGATATTGCACTTGCTTTAGCTGCTAAGGACATTAGAATGGAAGCACCAATTCCTGGTAAAGCACTGATTGGGATAGAAGTACCAAATTCAGAAGTAAGCATGGTTTCTTTCAGAGATGTAATTGAAGGTCAAATCAAAAATAAAGATCAATTACTCGAAGTGCCGCTTGGTAGAGATATTGGTGGTAATGTAGCAATGGCAGATCTTGCTAAAATGCCTCACTTACTGGTAGCTGGTGCAACAGGATCCGGTAAATCTGTAGCGATAAACGGAATCATCACGAGTTTGTTGTTAAAGGCTAAGCCAAATGAAGTAAAATTGATGATGATTGATCCGAAAATGGTCGAATTGAATGTCTATAATGGTATTCCCCATTTGTTGACACCAGTTGTAACTAATCCGAAAAAAGCAGCTCAGGCTTTGCATAAAGTTGTTCAAGAGATGGAAAGAAGATACGAATTGTTTGCTGCTAGTGGAACTAGAAACATGGCAGGATATAATCAGTTCATTAAAAAGAAAAATGAAAAAAAAGAAGAAGCTTTGCTCCCTCTTCCTTATATTGTAGTTATTGTAGATGAATTAGCAGACTTAATGATGGTAGCATCAAATGATGTAGAAGATGCGATTACTCGTCTAGCGCAAATGGCACGTGCAGCAGGGATTCATATGATTTTAGCTACTCAAAGACCAAGTGTCGATGTTATTACTGGGATAATAAAAGCGAATGTCCCTTCCCGGATTGCTTTTGCCGTATCCAGCGGGACTGATTCTAGAACTATACTGGATGGTAATGGAGCAGAGAAACTTCTTGGTAGAGGAGACATGCTGTTCCAGCCAATGGGTGAAAATAAACCGAACCGTGTTCAAGGTGCTTTTATCTCTGATGAAGAAGTTGAAGCAGTCGTGAAGTTTGTAAAAGAACAGCAAGAAGCGAATTATGTTGAAGAAATGATTCCAAAAGATGAACCGAAAACTGAACAAGGTGAAGTAGAAGATGAACTCTATGATGAAGCCGTTGCTTTAGTTGTGGATATGCAGACAGCTAGTATCTCGTTGTTACAGAGAAGATTTAGAATTGGATATAATAGAGCGGCAAGAATAGTTGACGAAATGGAATTAAGAGGAATCGTGGGTCCTTCTGAAGGATCAAAACCGCGTGAAGTTTTAGTCCAAGCTGAACTTGAACCGAGTCAACCAAAAGACTCTTCCGAACAATAGCGTAATGTAAATATAAGGTAAAGACTCGACTGAATGATAAAGTATTCAGTCGGTTTTTTTGTACAAAAAATGTCAATTTAAGAATAAAAATAGACGCATATAGTGAATGTATTGTTATATAGCGGTTTCAAATGAACAATCTGACAACAATACACATTTAATAATCGTATTTTAACTTTATTTTTCTTTACAAAAATGGTACTATTAGTTCGAGATATAAAAGATTTTGCGAACTGAGTAGAATGCCATTATTAATAAAAAATAATATGCTTGTCTCTATTCAATAGCAAATCTACATACAACTTTAATTGGAGGAATTTAGTAATGACGACTAAATTAAGAAATCTTTTTGCAATTGGAGCATCTGCATTTTTACTTGCTGCATGCCAGGGAGAAAACGCGGGCGATTCATCAGAGGGTGCCGGAGATTCAAACGATACTGATACAGAAGAAACTGCAGATTTTAAACTGGGTATGGTTACAGATGAAGGCGGAGTAGATGACCGTTCGTTTAATCAGTCAGGTTGGGAAGGTATGCAGGCATGGGCAGAAGAACATGGAGTTGATGACAGTGCTGTAAAATATTATCAATCAGATGATGCAGCAGACTTTGTTCCTAACTTGAATCAAGCTATCCAAGATCAATATGATATCATTTATGGAGTAGGGTTCCAATTGTCAGATGCTGTTACACAAGTAGCTGACGCTAACCCGGATCAACATTTCGGTATTGTAGATGCAGTTGTTGAAAAAGATAATGTAGTATCATTGAACTTCCGCGATAACGAAGCAGCTTATTTAGTCGGTGTTGCAGCAGCACACACTACTGAAACAGATAAAGTTGGATTTATTGGCGGAATCGCTGGTCCTGTAATTGATAAATTCGAGGCAGGATTTGTAGCGGGTGTAGAATCTGTAGATCCTGAAATTGAAATTGATATTCAATATGCTGAGTCATTCTCTGATGCAGCTATAGGACAACAAATTGCTGCCGGAATGTATAGTTCAGGTGCAGATGTCATCTATCACGCATCAGGTGCAGTTGGTAATGGAGTATTTACAGAAGCAACTGATCGTATGGAATCTGGTTCAGAAAATCAATTATGGGTAATCGGAGTAGACCGGGACCAAGAAGAACTTGGTGAATATGCTGATGGTAACTTGACATTGACTTCTTCACTTAAAGGTGTAGGAACTGCTATTCAATTAGCTTCTAATCAAGCAATGGAAGAAGGATTCCCTGGTGGAGAGAATCTTGTCTACGGTTTAGCTGAAGATGGTGTTGGTATCACTGAAGGTAATATGTCAGAAGATGCTTGGGCAGCTGTTGAAGAAGCAAGACAACAAATTCTTGATGGTGAAATTGAAGTACCTGAAGCTCCAGAAGCTGAGTAAAACTAAACAGTATAAGAAGAATATTCAAACATAATAAAGGGCGCTGGTCACTCGACTAGCGCTTTTTTATACCTAATCTATTTTGAAGAAGAAAGGTAATTATGAACTTTTTTTACGGTAATAGTAACTTATCAAGAAATTTTCGTTTAATTTTTCAAGGAACCTTGAATACTTTAGATCTATAATGGATAATAAGACAGAGATTCTATGAGTTTCATTAATTAAATACTAATCTAATAAGGAGGGCTTCTTTTGCCGATGTCACAATCTGTTATCGAAATGAATGGAATAACAAAAGAGTTCGGGACTTTCAAAGCAAATGATAATATTCATTTAGAGTTAAATAAAGGCGAAATTCATGCATTATTAGGAGAAAATGGTGCAGGTAAATCTACTTTGATGAATATTTTGTCAGGGCTTTTAGAACCGACTTCCGGTGAAATTAAAGTCAATGGAAATAACGTGAAAATATCATCTCCAGATGTAGCGAATGAGCTGGGAATTGGGATGGTTCACCAACATTTTATGCTGGTAGACAAATTTACAGTTACAGAGAACATTATGTTAGGTAGAGAAAAAAGTAAATTTGGATATATCGATAAAAAGAGTGCTGAAAAAGAGATTAAAGAATTATCTGATCATTATGGGCTTAAGGTTGAACCAAGTGCTAAAGTTGAAAATATTACTGTTGGTATGCAGCAGCGTGTAGAAATTTTAAAAACATTATACCGAGGTGCCAACATTTTAATTTTTGATGAGCCAACTGGTGTATTAACTCCTCAAGAGATTGAAGAATTGATGAGTATTATGAAACAGCTGGTCAGTGAAGGTAAATCAATTATTCTCATTACTCATAAATTAGATGAAATTAAACAAGTTGCAGATCGCTGTACAGTTATTCGAAGAGGTAAAAGTATTGATACAGTTGATGTAGCAGATACATCCCAACAAGAATTAGCTGATATGATGGTAGGCCGCTCAGTAACATTCAAAGTTGAGAAAAAACCTTCTAATCCAAAAGAGACAGTACTGAAAATTGATAATCTGATTGTGAAAGAAACTCGAGGATACGATGCAGTAAAAAGTGTCAATTTGGAAGTTAGAGCTGGAGAAGTTTTAGGAATTGCCGGTGTTGATGGTAATGGTCAGTCAGAATTGATTCAAGCTATAACTGGATTGACAAAAGTTAGTGCAGGCAGTATACAACTTGCAGGTACAGATATAACAAACAAAAAGCCTAGAAAAATCACAGAAGTAGGTCTTGGACATATCCCTGAGGATCGTCAGAAATATGGTTTAATTCTACCTATGACTTTAGAAGAAAATATTTCACTTCAAACTTATTACCAAAAACCATTCAGTAATCATGGATTTTTAAATTATAAAGAAATAAAAATGCATGCTAAGCGCCTGATTGAAGAGTTTGACGTAAGGACTATTAGCGAAGAACATACGGCTGCTTCGTTATCTGGAGGAAATCAGCAAAAAGCAATCATTGCTAGAGAAGTTGATCGAGATCCTGCATTATTAATTGCTGCTCAACCAACTCGTGGTTTAGATGTTGGAGCCATCGAATATATTCATAAACGCTTAATAGAATTAAGAGATAATGGGAAAGCAGTATTATTGATGAGCTATGAATTAGATGAAGTAATGAACGTGTCAGACAGAATAGCAGTTATGTACGATGGCAAGATAATTGCTATTGTTAATGCTGATGAAACAAATGAATCAGAACTTGGATTATTAATGGCCGGGGTTCCCCTTGCTGAAGCTAAGAAAAAGTCCGATGAAAAAGGAAAGGAGAAAGATGCAGTTGATTCGACAACATAAAAAATGGCTGAATAGTTTACTTGTGCCAGGTTTATCCATAGTGTTTGGGTTTATATTCGGAGCAATTTTAATGATTGCATTCGGCTATAATCCTATTATAGCTTATGATGCAATGATATCTGGTGTTTTTGCAAGTCCCTATTTTATTGGAGAAGCTTTAAGACAAGCTACTGCACTAACTTTTACTGGTTTAGGTTTCGCATTGGCATTTAAAGCAGGATTTTTTAATATTGGTATTGCTGGCCAAGCTTTAGCTGGATGGGTCAGTGCAATATGGTTTGCACTAGCTTTCCCAGATTTACCTAGAATTATACTCGTTACACTTAGTATAGGTGTCGGTATACTCGTTGGAGCTTTATGGGCTTCAATTGCAGGCGTTTTACGTGCATACTTTGGAACTAGTGAAGTTATTGTGACAATCATGCTGAACTATACAGCATTACAGATTACAAACTTTTTAATTAGAGATGTTCTTTCTGAATCAGGAAATACAACTGAATCTGTTGGAGAAAATGCAAGTTTGAGTATAGGATGGCTTTCTACTTTAACTCAAAGTTCTCGGTTAAACTTAGGATTTTTCTTAGCGATTGTGGTCGTTATCCTTTATTGGATTTTTATGACTCGCACTACAGCCGGATTTGAAATTAGAGCTGTGGGATTAAATCCATATGCTTCGACTTATGCAGGAATGAGTGCAGAAAAAAATATCATTCTTTCAATGTTTTTAAGCGGAGGTTTAGCAGGATTAGGCGGAGCAATCCACGGTCTTGGTACATTTGGAAATATCTTTACTCAAGGTGGACTACCAGATATTGGATTCAATGGGATTGCGGTAGCTTTACTAGGATTAAGTAATCCAATCGGTATTTTCTTTTCTTCTATTTTATTCGGAGTATTAGACATCGGAGCTGGATTTATGCCTAACCGTGCAGGTGTTCCAGATGAGATGGCAGATATTGTTACTTCAGCAATTATCTTTTTTGTAGGAGCAAATTATATTATTCGCTATTTTGTAGATAAAAGAACCGCTAAAAAAGAAGCGGCAAGTTCAACAAAAGGAGGAGACGTATGAACGCATTAGATATTATTCAGTTGATTGTATCCAGCTCATTGATCTATGCAGCTCCTTTGATCTTGACTGCATTAGGCGGGACATTTTCTGAACGTAGTGGTGTAGTTAATATTGGGCTAGAAGGTATTATGGTTATGGGTGCATTTATGTCCGCAGTTTTTAATATCCAGTTTGCTTCGGCATTTGGTGGTTGGACTCCGTGGATGGGGCTGATTGCCGGAGGCTTTATCGGTATTTTATTTTCAATTATCCATGCTGTTGCAACAATCAATTTAAGAGCAGATCATATTATTTCAGGAACAGTTATCAATCTTGCAGCACCAGCTATTGGTGTGTTTTTAACGAGAGCGATATTCGGAGCTGCACAAACAGGGCCATTGCCTGAGTCATTTGGAAGAACCAGTATTTTCTTATTAGATCGTATACCGATTATTGGACCAATTTTCTTCGAAAATACTTCTGGACCAGCTTATTTTGGAATTGTATTAGCCGTTATTGCATGGTTTGTCTTATTTAAAACACGTTTCGGACTACGTTTACGTTCTGTTGGTGAACATCCACATGCTGCTGAAACACTTGGGATCAAAGTATATGCAATGAAATATTCTGGAGTATTAATTTCTGGATTACTTGGAGGTATGGGCGGAGCTATTCAAGCTCAAGCGATCTCTAATGAATTTGGTATTTTAACGATTGCCGGACAAGGATTTATCGCAATGGCAGCAATGATATTTGGTAAGTGGAATCCGTTAGGGGTTATGGGTGCGGCAATATTCTTTGGGTTTGCACAAAGTTTAGCACGTATCGGTACGTATATCCCGATCATCCAAGATATTCCTTCAATATGGTTATTAGTCATGCCATATCTATTAACAATTTTAGTGTTAGTTGGAGTAATTGGTAGAGCAGAATCTCCAGCAAAACTTGGAGTTACTTACATTAAATCGAGATAAAAGTAATTATAAAGTACAATATAGAGAGCTGTCTTCTACTTGGAAACAGCTCTCTATTTTTATTTTCTTTTTTCAATAGCAATTAGAAAGGGAGGGGTATTCTTTTGATTGATAAATCCATATTGAAGAACGGAAAAATTTTCTTGAGGTAAGGTTTTAATATAAGAGAGCACAGCGTCTTTTTCTTCTGGACCACCTTCATGTCCATAATAAATCATCATTAATATCTGACCTCCTACATTCAATAAATCAAGGCCTTGCTCTAAAGCAGATAAAGTTGTAGCAGGTAAAGTAATAATTGATTTATCTCCTCTGGGTAAATAACCTAAATTAAAGACCAGTGCTTGGACTTGAATATTGTGGGGCAGGTATTTTTTAAAATTTTCGTGACCATCAGCAATCAGTTCAATTTGTTCAGTTAAACCTGTCAATTGGGCCTTTTTTTTTGTTTCTTCAATTGCCGCTGTTTGGATATCGAATCCATAAACCTTTCCAGTCTTTCCAACTAATTGAGCTAATTTTATTGTATCTTTTCCATTTCCTACTGTGGCATCTATTACTGTATCACCAGTTGAGATTAATTGAGATAGTAGATGGTGACAATACCGTAAAGGAGTCATAAGCATAATTAAAATCCTTTCTGTTAAAATGATGTGTTCATATATTGTTCCCCAACTTGATTTTTAATATGTAACAATATTAGCTTAAATTAAAGCTGTTAGGGAAGGTAATTCTTTTTTTAAAAAAACATATTCAAAAACTATAAGGAGTGTTCGCTTTATCTACTGTTACAAGTTAATGACATTTAATAAAAACCTTACAATTAGGTTCCTTTTAGCTCTTACTAATTGTATAATAAATGGACAAAGTAACTTTAGAGAACTTGTTTTTGAGAGGGGTATAATTATATGAGAAAACCAAATGATATGTTATCTTTTTACAAAAAAAGTACCAGAAAACGCTCAATGAAGCTCGCGATGTCTTCAAGTGTATTAGCTAGTGTCGTTGCGGTTTCAGCATTCAGCGAAGCAGTACAAGCCGAAGAAATGGACTTGAATAGAGACGAAGTACAAGAATTATATAATCAGTATAACGAATTACAAGCTGCTGTCAAAGAACAGCCTACAACAAGTGATGAAGTTGCAAGTGATGAAGCCCCTAAAGAAGTCGAACTGACAAACTCCGAAAAAGAAGAATTAGAATTTGTAAAAGCCCAACTCATTAACATGATTGAAAAAGTTGGAGGCGAAAGTCTTTTAGTACAACTTGACGTTGAGAACTTATCTGTTAATGATCTAAATACTGTATTTGAAACTTTACTTACTTATCAACTAGAAGAAACTGAAAAAAATGAAACTACTACCTCTCAGGATAGCGAAGAAATTCTGAAAGATTCTACTTCAACAGAAGAATTAGGAGAAAATGGTGAAAGTGTAGAAGATGAAGCTATTTCAACAGATACTGATGAAATAGCTTTAGATGACGCTGATGTGGATAATGCAGAAGAAAGCGAAGCGGATCTTCAAAACGAAGAGCTTGTTGAAAGTGGTGACCTTCTTCAAAAAAGCAATATAAATGAAACTTCCGAATCTATAATTCCTGAAGAATCTGAGAATGTTTCAGAAGATATTCAAAATACTGATTCAACAGTAAAAGAAGTTGAATCTAATGAAGAAGACTTTGCAGAGCCTGCAAATGTAGAATCTACACAAGCGTCCAAACAGTTAGAAACAGAAGTGAAAGAAGAAGTAACAGTTGAGTCTGAACCTGAAGTAAAAGTAGAAACTGAGTCTGAACCTGAAGTACAGATAAAAGCTCAAACAAAAGTTGAGACTGAAGTCGAAACTAAAGCTGAAGAAAAAGTAGCAACAAAAACAGAAGAAAAAGCAATTATATATACTGTCAAATCTGGTGATACTTTAACTAAAATTGCCAAGACTTATAATACATCGGTTAGCAGTCTTGTTTCTCTAAATAAATTATCTAATGCCAATGTAATTAAAGTTGGTCAGAAATTAGCTATTAATCAAGCAGCTGTTAGTTCAGTAACTTCTTCGACTTCGTCAACAGCGAATTTGAATCAAACACAGTCTTCAAGCGATTTTATTAAACAAATTGCTTCTTATGCACAACAGGTAGCTAAAGAAAATGGAATATACGCATCTGTCATGATTGCTCAAGCAAGTCTGGAATCTGGATATGGGAAAAGTCAATTAGCTGCACCACCAAATTATAATCTTTTTGGTATCAAAGGTAGTTACAATGGACAATCTGTAGCTATGAAAACACAAGAATATTACCAAAGTACTGGCTGGATTACCATTACAGATTACTTTAAAAAGTATCCAAGTTACGCTGAATCACTACAAGATAATGCAAGTCTTATCAGAAGCGGGACAAGTTGGGATAATTCTTATTATTCTGGTGCTTGGATTGAGAACACTACTTCTTATAAAGATGCCACAGCTTGGCTGCAGGGAAGATATGCAACAGATCCTACCTACGCAAGTAAGTTGAATAGTATAATCGAAATGTATAACTTGACTCAATATGATAGTACAGGGAATACAGGCAATAATAGTGGTGGAAATAGTTCAGAAACCCCTACTGATCCAGAAACCTCTCCATCAACTGGAAATAATACGAATGGAAATTCTTATACAGTAGTTAGTGGAGACACATTGACCTCTATAGCAAGAAAATATGGAACGACAGTTTCAGCAATTAAAACAGCAAATAATCTAAAAAGTGATTTAATTCTTGTAAATCAAAAACTCATTATTCCGGTTAGCGGGGATGCTAATACCTCTCAGCCAGATACATCAGATGATAGTGATCAAGAAACGAGTAAAACTAGTTATACAGTAGTCAGTGGAGATACATTAACTTCTATTGCGAAGAAATACAATACAACCGTTTCTTCAATCAAGTCATTGAACAATCTGA